>JAPYRQ010000017.1 GCA_029936935.1 Dehalococcoidia bacterium
CAGGTAGACCACCTGTTTAGAGGACGGGGGTGTACGGCGGGTAACCGCTTTAGCTGACCGTTCCTCATCGGCCGAGGCCTTCCCCACTCCAAGGCTTGGTGCTTCTCCTTAAAAACGGCTTTTACTAACTTGCTCTTTTCCTGTCCTGATTCGTCAGGACTGTGCGTACCATATGTGAAGTATTCCCCGGGTGACTAGAGCGAGGTGGTCCCACCCGTTCCCATTCCGAACACGGAAGTGAAACGCCTCAGCGCCAACGATACTGCCCTCGGGAGGGGGTGGGAAAATCGGCCGTTGCCCGGGGGCTTCTTTTGTCTGGCATTCCTCATTTATTTCCCCTTCTCTACCAATCCATCTCTTCCTCTTCTGCGTATTTGGGGGTAAACCCTCATGGAATACGCGTCACTGACCTTTACAGCCTCTAGAAGCCCATCCTATAATGACCTCAGGTCGCGTATCCAGGAAAGCGGTAGGTTACTTTGGTTTCTTCTCCGCAAGAGCAGCCCCCTGAAACGCTGACCATGGGTGAGCTTCTGGAGATGTCTGGCGGTTGGAAAGATCTCCACCGGGGCGAAGTGGTCGATGGCGTAGTTATGCGCGTGGATCAAGAGGGTATCCTAGTAAACGTTGGTGGCAAATCAGAAGGTATAATCCCCTCTAGAGAAGCCCGGAGTCTCACCTCAGAAGCCTTACTAGCTTTAGAAATTGGTTCCTCCATTACTGCTTACGTCCTGAAGACTGAGCAGGAAGAGGGGATAGCAGTACTCTCTCTGGATAGAGCCCGTAGCGAGACCGGTTGGGCTGTACTGGAGAAAGCGTTAGCTGATGATTCTCTTGTGACGGGAACCATCGTAGATCACAATCACGGCGGTGTAGTTGTTGATGTAGAGGGTGTTCAAGCGTTTGTGCCTCTATCCCACCTTTTACCATCTACAAGACAGCAAAAAGAACAACAAGAGGCTGGAGTGAATACTCCGCCATTTGAACCCCAGCAATACAAGGTTCTGGAGGTTGACCGTAGAGGCAGGAGAGCCATCCTCTCAGAACGGTTGGCCTGGCAAGACTGGCGAGAAGAGCAAAAAACCAAGCTCATGCAGGAACTGGTTGAAGGGGAGACTCGGAAGGGTAAAGTCAGCGGGATGGCCAAGTTCGGTGTTTTCGTAGATCTTGGCGGCGCTGATGGCCTGATCCACACCTCTGAACTCTCCTGGCAAACGGTGACAAACCCGGAGGAATTCGTCCACATAGGTGACGAACTTGATGTGATGGTGTTAAATGTAGACCAGGAGAAAGAACGTATCTCCTTAAGTCTACGGAGGCTCAATACGGAGCCTTGGACTACAATCACAGAAGCGTTTGAGATAGGACAGATAGTAACTGGTACAATAACCCGGTTGACAACGTTCGGTGCATTTGCTCAGATTGAAGGGGGCATTGAAGGCCTCATCCATATTTCTGAGTTGAGCGACAAGCGCATTACACATCCGAAAGAAGCGGTGCAAGAGGGAGAGGTTCTAGAACTCAAGATTCTGAACCTTGACCCAGAGAAACACCGGCTAGGACTTAGCAGACGGCGGGTGGTGGAGGAAATGTAGGTCTGCGCCTCTATAGCGCAAAGCGCGCGAGGGGCCTGCCCAAAAAACTGCTTAGTTAGGGGATGGCTATGGCTAGTAGGTTTGAGAAGTTCTCAGAACGGGCCCGCAGGGTTCTCTCCTTGTCCCAAGAAGAGGCGCTCCGGTTCAACCATAACTACATTGGCACGGAGCACATCCTTTTGGGGCTTGTCAGGGAGACGGAGGGCGTAGCTGCGCGTGTGCTTAGTAACTTAGGTATTGAGCTCAGCAAAGTGCGTTCCGCGGTAGAGTTCATCATCGGCAGAGGCGAAAAACCTGTTTCCGGCGAGAACATCGGCTTGACCCCCAGGGCCAAGCGTGTCATTGAGCTCGCTGTAGACGAAGCTCGCAGGATGAGCCACCACTACATCGGCACAGAGCATCTCCTCATCGGTCTCATGCGTGAGGGTGAGGGCGTTGCCGCAGGCGTGCTTGAGAGCCTAGGCGTCACTTTGGACAAGGTTAGAGCGGAAACGCAACGACTGTTGAGCCAGAGCCTGACTCCCGGTCAGCAGGGACAGGGATCCGGACGTGGGGCAACCGCTGCCAGCACAACACGGACACCCATCCTGGACCAACTCGGCGTAGACCTGACAGCGCTATCCCGCACCAGCAAGCTTGACCCGGTATGGGGTAGGCAGAAGGAACTCGCGAGGGCTATCCAGATTCTCTCCCGTAGAACAAAGAACAACCCTGTGCTCATGGGTGAGCCCGGTGTTGGTAAGACCGCAATCGTTGAGGCACTTGCCCAAAAGATTGTAGCCGGTGACGTGCCAGAGACCTTGATAGACAAGCGGTTGGTCACCCTGGACATGGGTGCCCTAGTAGCGGGAACCAAATATCGCGGTGAGTTTGAAGAGCGCCTGAAGAAGGTGCTTGAAGAGATCAAGGCTGCAGGCAACTGCGTCCTCTTCATTGACGAAATGCACACGTTGGTTGGCGCAGGTGCCGCTGAAGGCGCCGTAGACGCTGCCAACATCCTCAAGCCCGCCCTTGCCCGTGGAGAGATCAGGGTTATCGGCGCAACTACCCTGGACGACTATCGCAAGTACGTTGAACGGGATTCCGCGCTAGAGCGTCGGTTCCAGCCGGTGCTTGTTGAAGAGCCGACCGAGGAAGAGACTGCTGAGATTCTTCGACACGTGAAGGGTCGTTACGAAGAGCATCACAAGCTGATCATCAGTGAAGAAGCGGTTGTGGCAGCTGCAAGGCTGGCTGCACGCTTCATTCCGGATCGATTCCTGCCTGACAAGGCTATCGACTTGATCGACGAGGCCTCGTCGCGCGTACGTATCCTCCACAGCACTATGCCGCTCTCTGTAAAAGAGGCGATGAAGGTTCTGGAGAGCGTGCGCGGTGAGAAGGAAGAGGCCCTGTCCGATCAGCAGTACGAGTATGCTGCTGAACTGCGCGAGCGTGAGCTTACTCTTGCCGGCAAAGTGGAGAACCTTGAGGGCGAGTGGCAGGAAACCAAAGAGAACGAGCAGCCCACGGTGACCGCTGACGATGTTGCAGAGGTTGTGGGCATGTGGACCGGGATACCGGTGACCCGTTTGCAGACCAAGGAAACTGAGCGACTCCTTCACATGGAAGAGCATCTCCACAACCGCATCATTGGCCAGGAAGAGGCTATCGTGGCGGTCTCCAAGGCTGTGCGTCGTGCACGATCCGGTCTCAAGGACCCCAGGCGGCCTGTGGGCGTGTTCACGTTCCTTGGGCCCACGGGTGTTGGTAAGACCGAGTTGGCCAGAGCGCTCGCTGAGTTCATGTTCGGATCTGACGATGCGTTAATCCGGTTGGACATGTCAGAGTTCATGGAGCGGCACACTGTGGCCCGCCTGGTTGGTGCACCTCCTGGGTACATAGGCTACGACGATGGTGGTCAGCTGACGGAGGCAATCCGTAGGAAGCCCCACTCAGTCATCCTGTTGGACGAGATTGAAAAGGCTCACCCGGATGTGTACAACATCCTTCTGCAGATCTTTGACGATGGTCATTTGACCGACGCCAAGGGCAGGAAGGTGGACTTCCGCAACGCTGTCGTCATCATGACCAGTAACCTGGGTTCAGACCTGATTAAGCGTGATACCCGTCTTGGGTTCGCCGCCAAGCAAGATGACGGCAAGACGTTTGAACAGGACTACGCACGGATGCAGGAAAAGGTCATGGATGAGGTGAAGAAGTTCTTCCGGCCAGAGTTCCTGAACCGCATCGACGCCTCCGTGGTGTTCCATGCCCTGGATCAGAAGCACATCATTGAGATTGTTGATCTGATGCTGGACCAGGTACAAAACGAGGTGAAGGACCAGGAGATGACCATGGTGGTCACCCAGGCCGCCAAGCAGAAGCTTGCAGAGGAAGGGTACGACCCACATCTGGGTGCTCGACCGCTGCGCAGGGTTATTCAGAGTAAGATTGAAGACAAGCTCTCCGAGGAGATTCTGTCTGGCAAGTACGTCATAGGCGACAGGATTATCCTGGATGTAGACGACAATGGAGATATTGTCAGCAGTCCAGACCTTACACCTGCGGAACCAGCTGAGCCGCCGGAACCGGCTGAAACCGCGACTGCTACCTAGTCGGTCACAGATAAGAGCTTAAAAAGAAGAGGCCCTCTCCTAGGAGAGGGCCTCTTCTTTTGTTATGAGTCCTGTGGTGCATTGAGGCTGTTGTCCCGTGTCTGTGCCCCTGCAGTGGCGCACAGACGGTGCCATGTGTAGTTGCCTCGAAGACATGGCTGGCATGGCACACCCAAATACATGACAGAGAACTATAAAGGGAGGACAAAGAAGGAGTTAAAGAGATGGGATAGGGACGCTAGCTTTGCCTTCTACGTACCGCTCTGGCTTCCTTACGCATCTCAAGGGGTTCGGGAGAGCCGAAATTACCGAACTTCCCTTTGATTGCTAGGATTGGCACCGTCCCCATCAACACGAGTATCGAAACGACCTGGGCCTCGTTCAATCCAAGGAACCACGTGTCATAGTCGTGCATGATGAGGATGAATACGCGTCCGAAGGCGTACATGGCAAGAGAAGCGGCAAACACCATGCCGTCAGGTCGTATAAGCTTCGGCAACACCCAGAGCGCCAACGCGACGATGGCCACGTCCAGCATTGCCTCGTACACCACAGCGGGGTGACTCCCTCCTACCAGACCTGTAATCGGATCTAAGTGCGCCTGGTAGCTGACGCTGCTGGGGTGGGTCCACGCAAAGGCCCAGGGAAGGTCTGTGGCGTCCGCCAGGTGCTCTCCGTTGATGATGTCGCCAATGCGACCGATAGCCATGGCCAACAACAACCCCGGAGCGGTGATGTCAGCGAGTCGCCCGCGCACAATGCCGGCCCTTGAGGCGTAAATCCAAGCACCGGCCAAACCACCTAGCACTCCACCCCAGACCGCGATACCGCCGTTCCACACCTGGATGATTTTTTCAGGGTTGTCCCAGTAGAAGGAAGTCTCGTCTATGACGTGGAGCAACCTTGCCCCGATTACTCCGCCTAGAATGCCCCAGGTGGCTACAGCGTACACATCGTCGGTGGAAATCCCGTGTTTTGGTGCAAGTCTGGCCGTCAGGAGCACCGCGACAATCACAGCAATGAAGCTCAGGAAGCCATGCCAACTAAGGACAAAGCTACCGGAATCGATGATGTTCGGGCCGATGCCAATCTCAATCATTGCGTTATGCCGCTTTCGCGCGCCTTATACTCGGACGCCCATCTTCATGGCGACGTCAAAGGCGGAGATGATGTGCTTGTTCAAACCCAGGGAAGGGCCATCCATGCCCAATGCTGCACCAATGACCTGCGGAAGGTGCAGGATAGGCACGTTAATCTGTTTGCCCATCTGTTTGGCTGCCTTGGCCTGGAACCCGTCCAGGTTCAAGTGACAGAGGGGGCAGGGAGTGACCATGGCATCGGCACCCAGATCCTGGGCTTCACCGGTGTGTTTTGCCACCATGGCCAGGGAGTTCTTCTCGTTGATAGTGAGGATGGGGAAGCCGCAGCAGCGTGTCTTGCCATCATTATCTACCGCAGTGGCACCCAGGGCTTTGATTACAAGCTCCAAAGCCACTTTACGCTGGGGATGTTCGTCGTACTCCAATGCAGCGGAGGGACGGACAATATAGCAGCCATAGAAAGGTGCCAGGAACACGCCGTCCAGTGATCGCACGGCAAGGGACTTGATCTTGTCGAGGCCGATGTCCTCAACCATGATCCACAACATGTGCTTCACTTCTATGCCACCGGTGTACTCAAGGCCCTCTGTGGCAAGTATCTCGTTAATCTCCGCTCGGTACTCTTCGTCCTCAAGCTTCACCTTTGCCTGGGCCATCACACCTTGACAGGTGCTGCAGATGGTCATGATGGGTAGACCCATGCGCTGGGCCAGGGCGAAGTTGCGAGCGTTGAGGGTATCGCCGAGAAGAGGGTTGCTCTCCTGAAGCGCGCCCGCGCCCGTGCAGGACCACCCTTCGATCTCCTCCAGCTCAATGCCGATCTTCTCAGCGACGGCTACTGTGGACTGGTAAAGCTCCGGAGCACCGCCCCGGGAGACACAACCAGGAAAGAATGTAAATTTCACCTTGACCTCCTTGAACGATATGGAGAGCGCCTACTTGGCTGCTTTCCTTTTGTTTGCGCTGATTCGAGCTGCGATACGGCGTATCTGACCCACGCCGGGGACGGCAGGATGGAGCAGCGGTGGCATCTTGCGCCGGAACGCTGCATTCATTGCTACCGGAACTAGGCCCAGCATCTTGGGTATGTTGAACAACCCAAGGGTCTTGATCACCAGCTTGGTTTCATCCAACCGGCCACTATGGGAAATGATGTCTTCAAACACCTGCGAGTGGCGATACCCATACGCGGCGCCGTCGTAGGAGCCGGTAGGTATTTTGGCCTCCATGGCCTTCTCTCGCAGCGCCATGATGCGCTCCATGGGCGCAACACCCTTGGGGCAGGCAGTTACGCACTCACCACAACGTGTGCAGTCCCACATGCCGCCATAGGCGTTGTACATGCGGAGTCGCTTGTCGTCCTCGACGTCGCGGGTATCGGCAACAAAGCGATATGCCTTGGCCAACGCCGCCGGGCCCAGGAAGTTCTTATCCACTTCCAGAACCGTGCAGTCAGAGACGCAGGCGCCACACATGATGCATCCCATCACATCGACGAGGTGGAGCATGACATCGTTTGGTGCCAGATACTCCGCTTCAGGTTCAGGAAGAGAAGGCTGCATGTAGGGTTCCACCGCGCGAATCTTATCCCAGAAGGGGTTCAGGTCAACCACCAGGTCTTTGATTACCGGCAGGTTGCCTGCGGGCTCAATGGAGACTGAGTCGTCTTCAGAAAGGTGCTCACTCACGTGAGTCTTGCACGCCAGGACAGCGTGGCCGTTCACTCGAACAGCGCAGGAACCACAGATGGAAGCCCGGCAGGAGCAGCGCAGCGCCAGGGAACCATCAATCTCCTCACGCACCTTGATGAGGGTGTCCAGGACGGTGAAGTTCTCATCAACCTCAACCTGATACTCCTGGTTGTATGACTTGGGTGCTTCTTCGTCCGGGTTGAACCGCCGGACGTTGACGTTTGCCTGCATTAGTACTTCCTCTCCTCAGGCTGCCACTGCGTAACCACGATAGGCATGTATTCCTTGGTGACCTCATCCCCTGCGCCCTTGCGAAGGAGGATGTGCTTCATCCAGTTCTCGTCGTCCCGGGTCGTGTAGTCCGTGCGACTGTGCGCGCCGCGGCTTTCCTTGCGCTCTATGCCTCCAATGGCGATGGCTTCAGCGCAGTCCAGCATGCAGCCTAGTTCCATGGCGAAGATGAGGTTGGTGTTGAAGGATTTGCCCTTATCCTGAACGACGACCTTTTTGTACCGCTCCCTCATACCCTGAACGGCAGTTAGTGCCTCTTGCATATCGTCTTCCGTGCGATAGACTCCCAGGCCCTTGTCCATGGCTACTGCCATGTCCATCCTGAGCTTGGCTACAAGGTCTCCGCTGTCATCGTTGTCCAGGAAGCCCTGCATCTTGGCCTTTTCACTGTTCACCCAATCGCTCTCAGAGAAGTCCAAGTGGTTGTTCTTGTTGGCGTATTCCATGGCTCCTATGGCGCTCCGTCGACCGAAGATGACGGTGTCCAGCAAGGAGTTTGCTCCCAGCCTGTTGCCGCCGTGGACGCTGACGCATGCAGTCTCTCCCGCTGCAAACAGTCCCTCTACGCCCTTCCAGCCACCACTTGGGTCCCAGCATCGGCCATCGATATCTGTCTTGATGCCGCCCATCTGATAGTGGACGCCGGGCCTAATCGGCACGGGGTCCTTGGTGATATCTACGCCTACAAGGTCCATAGAGACCTCATGGATGTAGGAAAGTCTTTCCATGATTTTGGCTGCGCCAAGGTGGCGGCAGTCCAGCAACACGCATCCATCTATACCAAAGCCAGCCTCGATCTCCGTGGTCTCTGCACGGGACACCACGTCACGGGAGGCCAGCTCCATCATGTTAGGCGCGTACTTTTCCATGAACCGCTCACCCTTGTTGTTGATGAGAAATGCGCCTTCGCCTCGTGCGCCCTCTGTGAGCAGGACGCCGGAGCCCTTCAGCGTGGTGGGATGGTACTGAACCATCTCCATGTCCATGAGTGGTGCACCGGCACGATAGGCCAGGGACATTCCGTCGCCGGAGCAGATAAGCGCGTTGGTGGATGGCTCAAAGACGCGACCCGAGCCGCCTGTGGCCAGGATAGTGGCCTTGGCTTGGATGGCATGGACCTCGCCGGTCCGCATCTCCATGGCAACGACGCCCCCGCAGCGGTTGCCGTCCATAATCAGGTTCGTTGCGTACCACTCGTCGTAGACGCGGACGTTGTACTTCAGAATCTGTTCAAACATCACGTGGAGGATAGCCTGGCCGGTGATGTCGGCCACGAAGAACGTGCGGGCTTTCCGCTGGCCGCCGAAGGCACGTGTGCCAAGATGTCCCTCTTCGTCGCGGTTGAAGATGACACCCATGTGCTCCAGGTTAATCAGCTCCTGACCGGCCTCCCTGCACATGACCTCGATAGCGTCCTGGTCACCCAGGAAGTCGCTACCTTTTACGGTGTCGTAAGCGTGATCCGTCCAGTCGTCACCGCGATCCGTGAGGGCGGCGTTGATACCACCTTGGGCGGCGTTGGAGTGGCTGCGGACGGGATAGACCTTGGATAACATGGCAACGTTGGCTCCGGATTTAGCCGCTTCCAGGGCGGCGCGCATGCCGGCCAGGCCAGCTCCGAGTACCAAGACATCATGGGAGTACAATGCTTTTCCCTTCTTCCTCACACACGCCTAGTGCGGTGTGGGGGCGGCATACGATTTCAGTGTTACTTTGTAGCTACGATTTGGGGTGTCAATTACCAGTGCTGAACATAGCATTTTTGAACCCGAGTAACTATACCAAATACAGCTAGGCGTGACAACGGCCATCAGTGCTAGCCCTGAACCCATACCGAGGCCATTAGGCCTCAATGCAAACCTCGTTCCAATCCAAAAGTGGGTGCTGACCTAATTTCAGGAGAGCCGGGAGACCCAGACAGAAGCGTTAGATGTCCCCATCCGCCTCATCCTGGAGCAGGAAATAGGCCACCAAGGTTAGCCCTGGACCCATGCTGCGGTTGTCATGCCCCTACGCCGGCCTCGTTCTGAAAAAGGAAGTAGGCCATCTGCAGTGCGGACATGCTTTTGGAGTCCTGTATAGTACCATTACGAATGAGGTGCGGGATATCTTACCAGGGAACAGGCACCACCTCAATGTCCTCATCTTCATCGGCGGGGAGAGGGTCAGGTCTAAGCTCCGTGGCAAAGAAGGCGTACATATATTCCGTGGAGTAGCCGGGGGCCATCCGGAAGCCGTCCATGCGGAGCAGCTTGTCCGAAGCGTGTCCGGTCTCCTCACGCAATTCCCGTCGAGCACCGTCTTCCGGTTCTTCGCCCTGTTCCAACCTGCCTGCCCGTGCTTCAAGGAGCATGGCCTCTATCGCCCACCGATACTGGCGCACCAACAACACGTTTCCTGCTGCATCTACGGGCACCAGAACCACAGCGGCGACGTGATCGACGACCTCTCGGACAGCCTCTATCGACCCGGTTTCCATGTCGACACGGGCGGTATCGCGCCTGACACGAAGAAACGCGCCTTCGTAGACGCGTTCACTCTTGATGAGTTCCTCTTTAGCCAAGGGGTATCTCCTTACTCGCTGGGGGTTGTGCCACCGTTTCGCTGTCGGCGGATTGAGCTAAGTCGACGTGACAATGCGGATGGCAGTGCGTGGGGGGTGCCCTGACGCAGGAACTTCGCCTTGTGGTGCCCTGATTGCACTCGCACCGTATCGCCCGGGGACAGGTCAAGGTCCATGTAGCCGTCTACGCTGACCATGGCGTCCTGATCGGCTTCCACCTCTATCTCAACTATCGCGCCTGGGTGCAGCACGATCGCAGCACTGTCAGCAAGCTGAGGCACCACGGGTTGAACCAATAGCGACGTAGACTCTGCGTACAAAATTGGTCCACCAGCACCCAGGGCGTAGCCGGTACTGCCCGTTGCTGTGGACACGATGACCGCATCTGCGGCGTAGGCAGCAAGCGAGTAATCATCGACGCGCACCTCGACGTAAACCATGCGCGAGGGTTTGGTGCGGCTTACCACGGCATCATTCAGGCCGGTGTAGCTCAGGAGTTTGTCGTTGGTCCGGTTGGCTGGGTGTATCTCAGCCTCCAGCATGGTGCGCTCTTCCATCCACCCCTCGCCGCTGGCAAAGGAGTTGACGCGGGCAACCGCTTCTTCCGCCGGGAGTTCAGCCATGAAGCCTACACGCCCCAGGTTCACACCCACGATGGGGATGCCAGCGGGAGCCGCAAGCCTAACGGTACGGAGGATTGTGCCATCGCCGCCAATGGTGATGAAGGTGGAGCAACGCTTGGCCATATCGGCATTGGCGTCCAGCTCCAGGACGGAACACACCCACGGTTTGTGGTTTTTGCTGAGAGCGTCCACAAGGGTCTTGGCGAGGGGTTCAGCCTCTTCAACCCAGGGACTGTAGATGACACCGACCTGTTGGTTCTCTGCCATGACGTTCGGAGGCTCCTAGCTAGTGCTGATATGCCAGGTAATTGCTATGCACATAGCATATCACGGTGACCAGAATGTAGGTGTTGGGGGCCTAGAATATCGTTTGGACAGCCCTATTGGCCACTTCAAGCAGCCCCTGGGGCCACACGCCCAACGCAACCACGGCCACCGCAGTCACCGCCACGGAGATGTCCAACGGAATGACACGGACAGAGCGTTCATCGTCCTTGGGTTCGGCCAGGTACATCACTCGTATCACACGCAGGTAGAAGTACGCTGAGACGACGCTGTTCACAGCGCCCAGGGCCACCAACCATGCCAGGTCAGCCTTGATTGCCGCGCCGAACACGAACAGCTTGGCCATGAACCCCACGGTTGGTGGGATGCCTGTTAGCGACAGCAGGGCGATGGTGAGCGCCAGCGCCAGCCACGGAGCGCGTTTACCCATGCCTGCGAAGCTATCGATGAGTTCACTGCGAGTGCGGTCCATGATTGCGATGACAGCGAAGAAAGCGGCCAGGTTGGTCACTGCATAGGCACCCAGGTAGAAGAGGAGCGTTTCAGAACCCAGGGAGACGTCGTCCTCCGTCCGAGAGGCCACAGCCGCCAGCCCTACCAGCATGTACCCGGCGTGGGCGATGGTGCTGTAGGCCAGCATCCGTTTGATGTTGGTCTGCGCGATGGCCACCAGGTTACCGATGGTCATGGAGATTGCGGCTATCACTGCGAAGAGGATAGCCCAATCGACTTCCAGTGGCTGAAAGGCCGTGGAGAATACACGGATTATGACGGCAAAGCCCGCTGCTTTGCTCGCCACAGACAGGAACGCGGTCACAGGAACGGGTGAGCCCTCATAAACATCGGGTACCCACCCCTGGAACGGCACCGCTGCGATCTTGAACCCGAAGCCTGCCACCATCAGCACGATGCCCACGGCCAGCAAAGGACCACCGAAATCACCTGCGCCACTTGTCGCGGCGTTGCCAATTACCACGGCCATCGATTCAAGGTTGGTGCTGCCGGTGAAGGCGAAGGTGAGGGTCATGCCGTAGAGCAGTATTGCCGATGCTATAGCACCGAGCACTAGGTACTTCAACCCGGCCTCGGACGAGCGGCGGTCGCCACCAAAGGCAGCCAGTGCGACCAGTGGCAGCGTGGACAGTTCTAGGGCAACGTAGAGGGTTATCAACTCGGTGCCAGCAGCCATCAGCATCATACCAACGGCGGAGAACATGATCAGGACATGGAACTCGCCTCGACGTTCCGAAAAGCGCTCAACGTATCCGTAGGAAGACATCAGTACGAGGCCGACGCTGCCGATGAAGATGAACTTGAAGAACAAGGCAAACCGGTCCACCGCGAGGGTCCCGTAGAGGGTTGGGATGGACACATCCGCCTTCTCGCCCACCTGCGGGTCAAGGAGGCTCCACCAATCGGCAATCTCTCCCCACAGCAGCACGGTGAAGAAGAGCGGGATAGCCAATCCTACTACCGCTACAGACGGCACCAGTTTCCTGGGGCCATTGAGCGCATCAGCAAGTACCACCATGAACGCCACGGCGGCCAAGCTGATTTCCGGCGATAGGAGATAAAGATCGTGGGGGGTCATGCTTCCCCTCGATCATGTACCGGCACGTCCTTCGACAAGCTCAGGGTGGCTGTTCTTTTGTAGTCGCGGTTCAGGATATTGATCATCCCATCAACCTCGGGAAGAAATCGTTGATGCCAGCTTTGAAGACATCGCTCAGAATAGCAGGGTAGATGCCCACGATGAGAATGGCTGCGATAAGCAACACCGGGGCAACGGCCTCTACAGCCGAGACATCGGTCAGGTGCGCCCATCGCTCTCGTGGTGGCCCGAACAACGTCCGCTGGACCATCCACAACACGTAGCCCGCCGCCAGCAGCACGCCTACGGTGGACAGAGCGGTTATGACTCCGTGGGCCGGGAAGGTGCCCAAGAATATCATGATCTCTGCCGCAAACCCGGCGGTGCCCGGTAGCCCCAACGCTGCCAGCCCGGCAATCATGAAGGCGATTGCAGCTATGGGCATCCTGGTTGCCAGCCCACCCAGGTCAGGGATGTGTCTTGTGTGCGCTTTGTCGTAAATCACGCCAACCATGACGAAGAGCAGGCCGGTGATGACGCCGTGGGTGAACATCTGCATAGCCGCGCCGGTCAGTCCGATAGGCGTCAGGTTGCCAGCCGTTGCGCCAATGGACGCGATGCCCAGCAACACGAACCCCATGTGGCTCACGCTGCTGTTGGCCACCAATCGTTTGAGATCGCTCTGTCGGAAGGTCACCATAGCCCCGTAGAGGATGCTGATCACCGCCAGGATAGCCATAGGTATGGCTGCATTCACTGCTACATCAGGGAACATGGACACGTTGATGCGGATGAGGCCGTAGCCACCCATCTTTAACAACACGCCGGCCAGCATCACGCTGACTGCCGTCGGTGCATCGGTATGCGCGTCCGGAAGCCACGTGTGGACAGGCCAGATGGGCAACTTGATAGCAAATCCAATGAAGAATAAGGCGAACACCAACTGGCTTGGTAATAATAGATCGCTGAGATCCATCCCTACGAGTTGGGTCATATCGAAGGTGTTCACGGAGAAGAACACCGTAAGCAGTGCCACCAACATGAACGCGCTGCCCGTGAAGGTGAACAGCAGGAACTTCATCGCCGAATATTCTTTGCGGCCACTGCCCCAAATCGAGATGAGGAAGAACATCGGGATGAGCTCAAGTTCCCAGAAGATGAAGAAGAGGATGAAGTCCTGAGCAGCAAAGACGCCCATCACTGCCGTCTGCAGCACCAACAACCAGGCGAAGTATTCTTTATGTCGAGTGGCAACGCTCCAGGAACTGTAGATAGCCGCCAACCCCAGCAGGCCAGTCAGCAGAATCAGCGGCGCACTCAGTCCGTCAATCGCCAGGTGGTACTGGATGTCCATCAGCGGAACCCAATCAAACTGTTGGGTAAGCTGGAACCCGGCGGCAGTATGGTCGTATTGAGCGAAGACGATGATGGACAGCACGAACTCGGCGATGCCGATGCCCGCAACAAACCACTTCATACCCCTTGGGTTATCCCCAAGGAGCGCAATGATGCCAATAGCACCTGCCAACGGCAAAAAGACGACTGCCGTTAGCATCTATTCTGCCTCTCGAACCTGTTCGTCAAGTTGTAACCTTTCATTTGTCGGGGGCACTCTTTTTAGCCGGGGACACGTCCCCCGGAACCCCATTGGTCCGTTATGCCGGGAACACATTTCCCAGATCCCTTTGCCAGAGGGGAACCCCTCTGGACTCCCCAAACGAGCTGGGCCCGTAACTTAGGTCCAGGGCTAGCCTTGGTTATCGAATGAGATATATCAACAGCATGATTACCGCACCAGCGGTGAACACGCTTCCGTATGCCTGAACCTGTCCGTTTTGTATTGCCGCAATCCCGCGGCCGATATTGCGCCCAACCCAGCCGATGTTGTCGGACACGCCGTCTACAAACACCCTATCGAACCAGTCCAGCAGGCCAGCGCCGTATCGATAGAAGACCTGACCGACGATGAACCTCTCATACAGGTCGTCCATGTAGTACTTGCGCATGGTCAGTTGGTAGAGTGGCTTGAACGTCAAACGCTCAGGAGCAATCTTGCCCGCCGCGTAGGTGGCCCAGGCCAACCCCACTCCTGTCAGTGCAAGGATGATGGAGAGAATCGCCACCCACCCGATGAACTCAGGCGTCTCCGCGTGACCCAACGGCGCTACAAGGAACTCGCTAATCCAGTGCTTGGGGATGGTAAACAGCTTGAATGGCGCGTTTGCAACAAACCCAGACACCACCGCCAGCACAGCCAAAGCGCCCATAGGTAGAATCATCACCAATGGCGATTCAGCCATGTGGGCGTGACCGCCTTCCGCTATTTTCTCTTCTTCGTCGGCGGTCAGCACCATCTCGCTATCAGGCAATGCAACAGCTTCAGCCTTCTTTTCAACGCCGCCACGGAACTCACCGTGGAAGGTCATGAACAACGCCCGGAAGATATAGAACGCCGTCATGAAGGCCGCAGCCATCGCGAGGACGAACACCAATCGACTCACGAAGTCACCGTTGTGGAACGCCTCTGCCAGAATCTCGTCCTTGCTCCAGAACCCTGCAAGCGGGAATATCCCCGCCAGGCTTAACGATGCAACGACAAACATGCCGTAGGTCCAGGGCTGCACCTTGCGGAGGCCACCCATGAATCGCATATCGAAGGTGCCAACCACGTGGTTGACACTACCGGCGCCCAGGAAGAGCAGCGCCTTGAAAAACGCATGGTTGAACAGATGGAACACCGCAGCGGTGTACGCGCCGATTCCCAGGGCCAGCATCATGTAGCCAAGCTGGCTGATGGTGGAGTAGGCCACCACACGCTTGATGTCGTTGCTGGTCATTGCCATCGTCGCGGCAAAGACCGTCGTGATACCGCCAGTGATGGCCACCAAGTTCATCGCGGATTCAGATCCCTCGAACACCGGGAACATCCTGGCGACCAGGAACACGCCCGCCGCGACCATTGTTGCCGCATGGATGAGCGCACTGACGGGGGTTGGGCCCTCCATCGCGTCGGGTAACCAGACATGCAACGGGAACTGGGCCGATTTACCCACAGCGCCGGCAAAGAACCCTATGGCCAACCAGGTAAGCGCCGTTGTGCCGAGCAAGCCAGCTCCGGCAGCTACGTAAATGTCGTTGATATTGAAAGAGTTCAAACCTGAGTTGCTAAAGACGTCCTGATGGAAGAAGAGGTACAGAATCGCGATGAGGAAACCTAAATCGCCAAGTCGCGTAACCAGGAACGCCTTCATGGCCGCTCGTGCCGCCGAGGGCCTGTGGTACCAGAACCCGATGAGCAGGTACGACGAGAGGCCTACAAGCTCCCAGAACACGAACATCTGCAGGATGCTGCTAGCGAGTACCAGTCCCAACATGGAAGCGGTGAAAAGCGACATGTAGGCGTAGTAGCGGGCATATCCGGCATCGCCCTTCATGTATGCCTGGGAATAGACCTGGACTGCCAGACTGACACCCGTGACCACCACCAGCATGATGGCTGTCAGGGAGTTCATCAAGATGCCGATGCGTATCTCAAGGTTCCCAACAGTCAGCCATTCATGGGAGTCATAACCGATAGCCTGATCGTGACCGGTAGTCGACTTCAATGCCCAGAGCGACAGGGCGAAGGCACCGCCGATTGCGCCGATGGTGAGATAACCCGCCAGCTCACTTCGGTTGTTCAGGAACGGGCGTATCACCAGGGCAATAAGAACAAAGGACGCCATTGGTAGGAAGAAGATAGCCCAGGCAGCTGATTCCCACATACTACAGCTTCCTCAGTATCTCTTCGGCCACGTGTTCACGGCCTTTGGGTACGTAGACAATGAATGGAACGGTCTCACTCCAACTCAAGATATCGCCTTCCGGCAGGATACGGCTGGGCAGACCTTCAGACTCGAAGGTATCCTTCCACATCTCTGCCATCATCAGGCTTGGAACTTTTTTGAACTCAACCCACATAGTGTCCTTTTAGCTTGACCGGGTCTTTTTTAACTGGGGACACGTCCCCCGGGAGCCCCCTTTGGCCTGCCCTAATTGGAAGCACATCTTCCATCGTCACTTGGGGCGCTTTCATGCAAAATAGCCAGCACAATACAAAATCGCAACACTGACACTCGCCTCGGGGTCATAAACCGTTAGCTCTTCAATTTTCAAACCATGCGATTTAAGTTTGACTTGGTAAGAATGGTTAAACGCCATACGTCCCCTTCTAGTTGAACGTTCCGCGTTTTTAAATCTGAATATACTCAGGTCGACCGGCTCAATGAATGCCAGGGCTTTTGCACCACAGCTCTCAACTTTTCTAATAAACGTGTCAAGCTCTTCTTCCACGAAGTACTCGGCCGTCCCGCAGGTAAACACCAAATCTGGGCGCACTTCCTCAAGAATATCGGAAGTCAGGATGTCCGCAGCCATGAACTTCATGTTGGTTTGGGAGCTAAAACGTTCCGTGTTCTGCTCTAAGGTGTGCTCGTTCAAATCAACACCACAAAGAGTTACAGAGGACTCCACCTTCGGTAGTAAGGCCCAAAGATCTGCGCCTCCGGCACATCCAACCTGGAGTATTGAAGTTGCACCCACTGAGGATGCCACAGTTGATATCCAATCCATCTCTCGATTCCGAGCTACCTCTCTTGTATCATGATCCACCCGATCATGGTACAAATCACACCATGTATCTCCCGCTTCGTGGTTGCCAACAATCCCGGTTCGATTCTTGGGTACATTCAAATAGAACAGAAAGTCTAAGAAAAAAGACCGAAAGCTTGCTTCAACCAACCCTGTAGGTTTCCCCGACAACAAACGCATCATATATACTTCTTTGCGAAATCCTGCCGCGTACGCTATAGCTCCCGGTGTCCAAATAATCAGAACGACCAACGGTTTGACCGTGTACCGTATGATTGGCAAATTCAAAAACGCTCTAACCAATTTCTTCATTAAATCTCATGGATCCAGTACAAGTTAATTTCTGCCTAGTGGTTCATGATGTTGGCTTCGCCGACTTCCACAGACCCCTGGTTTCGATACATGGTGATGACGATTGCCAGCCCAAGAGCTACCTCGGCGGCAGCGACCGTCACAATGAACAGAGCAAAGACCTGCCCCGTTAGCAACAGGTCCAC
The DNA here is from genome assembly GCA_029936935.1 of Dehalococcoidia bacterium. Taxonomy (GTDB): domain Bacteria; phylum Chloroflexota; class Dehalococcoidia; order Lucifugimonadales; family UBA1127; genus UBA1127. The sequence goes on from JAPYRQ010000017.1 coordinate 17,463, forward strand.
GTTGTCGGCTGTCAGGCCGAAGGGCGTCGTGTACCGGGCCACACCCACCACGGCCACGTTGACCGCATTGAACAGAATCTCGATGGACATCAGCACCGCGATGGCGTTACGCCTTGTCAGCGAGCCGTACAGCCCTATGGCAAAGAGCACGGCTGAAAGGATGAGGAAGTGTTCCAGTCCTATCATCTACTCCCCCTTCACCAGTGCGATGGCTCCCACCAACGTTGCCGTCAGCAGCAGCGCAGCGGCTTCCAGGGGCAGTACGAACTCACGTAGCAGCAGTCCACCGAGCACCGGCGGGCTATCGCTGAATGCCTCTTCTACTCCAGCCTGAACAGCAGCAGTGAGCATAGCTTCGCCCAACAGGTTCCACTGTGTGTCCAGAACCACGAACGTGATGATTCCAACAAGCACCGCGCCAAGGGCAAAGGCCGGTATACGCAGGCTGTTGGCCTGGCTACCACGCTGGGTGTCACGAATCATCATGATGCCGAAGATCAGCAGGATAGAAACAGCACCGGCGTAGACCAGTATCTGTACTACCGCCAGGAACTCTGCATTGAGCATCACGAACAGTCCTGCAATACCCAGGAACGTGCCGATCAACCCCATAGCGGCTTTCACCAGGTCCTGGAGAAACACTACCAGCAACGCAGCAGCCACCGTGAGGGTCGCGATGACCCACCAGATGGCGGTGAATATGCCGGACTCTTCAATGCCTCCGGTCATCGTTTTTCCACCCATCGTTTGAGCATATCGTCGTACGTGGGAGCCACCGTGGCCTCACGCCCGGCGTCCTGCCATGAGACTTCTTCACCTGAGGCAGGGTCGTATCCGCGATCCTGGAGTTGGGGCCTGAACCACGTGGAGGGTCGTTTGGCCGACGCCCTCAACTCATCGACGGTGATGACCAGGTCGGATTTGCGAGGCATCGCGCGCTCGAAGCCAGTGCCCATGTGCAACGCATCGTAGGGGCATGCCTCGACGCACAAGCCGCAGAACATGCATCGCGCGATTTCAATATCGAAGGTCTCCAGCTTGTACTTCTCGCCCTCCTGGGTCTGCTCGCCGCTGGGGGAGGTCACGATCTTGATGATGCCCTGGGGGCAGTACTTGGCGCAGCTCGCACAGCCGGTACAACGCTCCTCGTACCATACGAAGTCCTCGCCACGGAAGCGGGGGTTCTGCGTCACCCGTTGCTCCGGGTATTGCACCGTCACCGGCTTGCGAGCCAGGTTGCGCAGCGTGACCATCATGCCTTTTGCTATACCTAATCCGAAGGGCATCAGTTCACCTCCGCAGGTATCTGTACTAGACGTACCGATTCCGTTGGCTTCTGTCGGTGTCGTCCTCTGGACAGGGTATACCCGGTCAGGCAACCGATGGCCACAGCCCAGTTCACGCCCACCATAATCCATAGCTGGGTATATGTGGGGTCAGGCCAGGCGACAACCAACGCCGCCGTGACAAACATGTTGATGAGAGCCAACGGGAAGAGCACCTTCCACGCGAAGGCCATCACCTGATCGATGCGCATACGTGGGAGCGTTGCCCGTATCCACGTAAAGATGAGCATAAAGAACAGCATCTTTCCAATGAGCCACAACTGCGGGGGCAGAACCTGCTGCCAGTCTGCAGGGATGAAGGGGTTCTCCCAGCCTCGCAGGAAGAGGGTCGCTAAGATGGCGGACGTGACCACCACCTCGCCAAACTCGGCAAGCTGCAACAACCCGAAACGCATGCCGCTGAACTCCGTATGGAATCCAGCCGTCAACTCCGATTCCGCTTCCATCAGATCGAAAGGCGAACGGTTCATCTCCGCCGAGGCAGACACGAGGAACACGAAGAACGCGATGGGCTGCAACAGAATGAAGGGAATCTGCTGTGCCTGAACCACGTCCACAAGGGACATGCTTCCCGCCAGTATCAGGATTCCCGCCAACGACACAATCATTGGGACTTCATAGCTGATGAGCATGGCCACAGCCCTTGCCGCGCCAAGCAGCGCAAACCTGTTGCCGGAGCCCCAGCCGCCAAGGAACATGGACACGGTGGCGATGGTGGGAATGCCGACGAGGTAAAGCACACCGATGTTCAGGTCTGCAAGGAACGAGTCCTTCCCGAAAGGAACTACAGCCACAACGACCAACATCGATGTGACCATGAGTACGGGCGCAAGGAAGAAGGTAATCTTGTCTGCTGATTCCGGCCTCAGGTCTTCTTTGGTGATGAGCTTCAGGAGGTCGGCCAGAGGCTGTAGGAGGCCGAAGGGGCCTACGCGGTTAGGGCCAAGTCGCGTCTGGAATCTACCGAGCACTCGACGTTCCATATACGTCCCAAACGCAGTCAACATCAACACAGCGTTCACCATAATCAAGATGATGGTGAGTCCCGTGCCGAGGTACGCCATCCAACTCAAGCTTTCTGGCAACAAGTCCAAAAAGATATCGTTGAGGTTGGCGAACAATGCGTTCTTATCGAACGAAGATTCCACGCTACCTGTCTACCTCCCCCATGTTCACATCAAGGCTTCCAAAGATGACCATAAGGTCGGCCACCTTCCAGCCAAGGAGCATCTCCGTCAGTGCCGTCAGGTTGATGAAGGAAGGTGCTCTAATCTTGCATCGGTACGGTGCGATTCCGCCGTCGCTCACCAGGTAGAACCCAAGCTCGCCCTTGGACGCTTCCACATGGGCGTAGGCGTCGCCGGGGGGTGGTCGGAAGAAGTAAGGGACTTCGGAGCGAATAGGGCCGTCCGGTATCTGCTGAACGCATTGCTCGACGATACGCAGGCTCTGGTGAATCTCCATCACCCGAACCAGGAAACGATCGTAGCTGTCACCGTTGGAGCCTACCGGGATATCGAAATCCATCCGACCGTACACATCGTAGGGGTCTGCCTTACGCAGGTCCCATGCCACGCCAGATGCGCGGAGGTTGGGGCCACTGATAGAGCTATCGATAGCCAACTCGCGCGGCAATAGGCCGACGCCCTTGGTACGGGCGACAACGATCTCGTTCTCCAGGATCAGTCGTTCAAGTTCATCAATGTAGTGAGGAAACTCGGATAGCAGTTCCTTCAAAGCAGGCCAGAATTCCGGCGGTGGCTCCTGGGTCACTCCGCCGGGCCGCATGTAACTCACGGTCACTCGTGCACCGCAGATCATCTCAAAGAGATCGAGGATGCGCTCACGCTCGCGGAAGCAGTACATGAGCGGCGTACCCATAGCGCCCAGGTCTTGCAGGAAGAACCCGATGCCCATGAGGTGGCTAGCAACCCGTTGAAGCTCTGCTGTGAGCACTCGGAGGTACTGTGCGCGCTCCGGGACTTCCAGGCCTGCCAGCTTTTCCGTGGCCATAACGTAGGCCTGGTTATTGATCATGGACGATGTATAGTCGAGTCGATCCGTCAGGGTAACAATCTGGGTGTAGGTGCGTTCCTCGGCCAGCTTCTCCGTACCGCGATGGAGGTAGCCGAATATCGGCTCAATGTCTTGGATGACCTCACCATCAAGGGTCACACGAATCCGAAACACCCCGTGTGTGCTGGGGTGCTGGGGTCCAAGGTTGATTGTTATGGACTCTGATGGCAGTGCCACGAACTTCTCCGTTACGCCTATGGTTTGCTGATTGTTTTGTTCTTGGTTGGCCCTGGAAATCCCACCAACTCGTAGCAAATAGCCCGCAATGCGGGCTTAGCCGCCGAGATGGTCTTTACGAAGTGGGTGGCCGGGAAATCCTTCCCACGTCAATATCCGTTTCATATTGGGATGGCCAGTGAAGCCAATGCCCATGAGATCCCAGACCTCACGCTCCTGCAGGTCTGCTCCCTTCCACACATTGATGACCGATGGAAGCTCCACATCGTCCCTGCCGTACAGCGTCGTCTTCAGCACCACGCTGTGGTTGTGGGTCAGTGAGGTCAGGTGGTAGACCACCTCGAACGACTCCACATAGTCGACGCCCGTTATCGAAGAGAGATAGTCCATTGCGAGATCAGGGGTGTCCCTCAAATAACGGCAGATGTCGACGATAGAATCCGGCTGGACACGTACATCGCCATCACCCCATGAAGTCACCGCGTCTGGAAACGCCCCTTGAAGTTGCTGGCCAACTGCCTCGCCCTGGAGTTGGGTAGTCATCAGGAACCGGCGGGGCGATGCGCAAGGCTGTACTGCTTGATCTTCTCGTGGAGCTGCATCACTCCGTAGAGCAACGCGTCCGGTCGGGGTGGGCATCCGGGCACGTACACATCCACCGGGATGATGCGATTCACGCCGGGAACCACGCTGTACGATTCATAGTAGGGGCCGCCTGCCGTAGCGCATGCGCCCATGGAGATTACCCACTTGGGTTCTGCCATCTGTTCGTAAATACGTTCAATTGCCGGTGCCATTTTCCAGGTCACTGTGCCTGCCACGATCATCAAATCTGCCTGGCGAGGTGTTGCGCGGAAGACCTCCATACCGAACCGGGCGATGTCCCATCGCGCCATTGCGCTGGCCATCATCTCGAAAGCACAGCAGGCAAGTCCGAAGCTGAGGGGCCAGACCGTGGATTTGCGACCCCAGTTAATGATCTCATCAAGGGCGGTGACCATCACGTTGCGTTGAAGCTCGTCCGGCACGTCAATGAGCGGATCCGGATATTGCTCCGTGTGAGAGGACTTCATGGAACCGATGGTCAGACCTTCAGCCCGGTCCAATTCCCAGGTGGTGTCTCGAAGTGTTTCGCCGTCCTCTGTCATCCCTACCTCCACTCGAACGCACCCTTCCGCCATGCATAGGCCCAGCCAACGCCGAGGATGGCAATGAATCCGAGCATCGTCAGGAGGGCATCACCGCCAAGTTCACGGAGAGTGATTGCCCACGGATAGATGAAGATGGCCGTCACATCGAAAACGAGGAAGAGGAGTGCGAACAAGTAGTAACGGAAGTTGAACTGAACCCAACGACCGCCGATGGTCTCCATGCCGCACTCATAGATGTCTGACTTTACGGGGCTTGGTTTGTGGGGGCGGATGTGGAGCATTTGCGCCATGCGGGACATCATCATCATGCTCAGCGGCACGATGACAGCGGCTCCTATGAGCAGGAGCACCAGTCCGTATTGGCGATAGTAGTCGTCCAACATGCTAAATCCACCGCTTTCCTATTGGGCAAAATATAGCATAGGGGCGTGAAAAAAACCACAATCCAGGGCGATGCCCTGGATCCATATGACCTGGCGGTTACCACCAAGGCTCAGTAATCATCAGTCAGCCAGGCAACGACCATAGCGCATCGACTTTGCCTGATGATAGTGAGACCATAGGTGCCAGTCAGAACAGCTGAAACAGGGGAGGACGTGATGGAACGTATTGATGCAGACAACCTGGCATTCCTGGTAGCTACCCGGGGCATCGGGAACGACGGTGGGCCGTCTATCGAAGTGCACACGCAGGTCGGTGACAAGGATGTCCAGCTGCTCCGGTTCGATTGCTTCCGTGTGCGACCCCACTACCACTACGACCCAAACTCTATGGACGAAGAGCACAACCTGGACACCATCCTGATTGAGGACAGCCTGCCCTGGGCGCTTACGCAACTCCGGCACAGGCTTCCACAGATGGTGGAGCATGCAGGCTATCCCGAGGTGGCAGGAGCTATCCAAAACACCACTGTTACAACGGGATTGGACGAGGTTGAAGCGTTCTTTCAGAAAGAGTCTGCCGTTCAATCTACCTAGTCCCATGTTTGTCCTGAGCCGTTCAAATACACGCCTGCCGGTAGGCACAGGGAAAATAGGTGCAGGACTAGTCTTCCATGTTCAGTACCCAATCCGGAGCAAGGGTGGCCGCACCTAGAGTCTTCTGAGGCCCTTTGCGAACACCAGGCTCACGCCAGCCAGGGCGAATAGCAATCCTCCGTTGAGGGTGAGAGCGACGGAGAGTCCGGCGATTCCGGCAATGTAGCCTGCCTGTAGGTTGCCGAAGGGGCCGAAGCCCACTGCCACCTGCCATGCCCCGGCAGCTCGGCCACGTTGCTCGTTGGGCACCACAGACTGCATCAACCCCTGGGACAGCACGTCTGTGACTGCCATAGTTGCATTCACAACCACAATGGCTGCAAGCACCATCACAAGGGAATTGGCTTGGCCAAGCCACACCAATCCAGCGCCAAAGACAAGCAGCGTCACCAGAAACACCAAACCTCTGCGCCGGGTCTCGCCAGCGATTGCCAGTACGACTACCGCTCCCATGCCACCTACGGCTCCGACTGACTGGATGAGCCCGAGGCCATCTGCCCCTAGGCCTAACACATCGCGAGCAATGCTGGGCATCAGCGCCATGGTGGAGAAGCCCAGGATCTCAATCCCGCCGGTCAACAGCACAAGCAACGCCAGCGAAGGGTTTGTCCTTACCTCGACGGCGAACTCCTTCAGGTTGTTCAGTACAGACTCTCTTGCAGACGTGACCAGCCTCTCCCTCGATTTGATGAATAAGACAGAGAGCAGCGTTGCCGCGTGGGCAACCGTAATCACGCCGTATGCCGTTGCGGAGTCTGTAGCATCAAGCACCGCCCCGATTCCAACTGCGCCAGCTATCCCACCGAGTCGCTGGGCCAGTATGTTGATGGACAGCCCACTGACCATGTCCCGTGCACCGACGATGTCATAGGTCATGCTCTGACGCAGCGTCCTCACCCCCGTCCACCAGGTGCCTAGCAATAGGTTCAGTAGGAGAAGAGGCCAGAGGTCCAGCCAATCAAGTTGCAGCAGCACAGCCATGACAAGCGTTGTGACGGTCAGCGCTACCACCGTGCCTACAAGCAGGAGCTTCCGATCGAACCTATCGGCAACAGCGCCGAAGGGGATACCGAAGATCAGGCTTGGAGCCTGTCGCAGTCCGATTGCGAGGCCGACCATGAACGAGGAGTCGGTGAGTTCAAGTACCAGCCAGCCGAGGACGACCATCTCGCCCAGGAATGTTATCCCGCCAACGATCGCTGAGGCGCTTAAGGCTCGAAAATCAGGAATCGACAGGGTACGGATCGCACCGATGCTGTGTGTGCTCGTCTGGCCCTGGTTTGTTGGTTCTTCTTCTTGCACAGCGGTTCCTAGCAATGAGTGGGTTGGGAAAACGGGGTGACACCATGTAGGATGTGCCTTTACGGTGCCCAAGGGATACTAGCACATGTGATAGCTACGGGAGGGTGTGATGGCTGAAACAGGACTGGTGCTCAAGGAGACCCTGATAGCTCAACCTACAACGGGGATCGCCTTTGAAGTGAAGAAGGGGCAAGTGCTCCGCGTAGTGCTTGTCGAAGGGCCACAGGTCGTCGACTTCGATGTGTTCAACAGCGACAACCTGAAGGAGCGCTTCAGCTCCTCTGTCACTCGGTCGAACCACGGCGCTCACCTGACGAAGGGCCACACCCTCACCTCCATCCCGCCGTACCTGAACCCTATGTTCACCATCATCGACGACACCCTGGCCCACAAGCCAAACCCCAAAGGCGCTATATCCCATGACCTGTTGTTCGGCAGGTGTAACTGGCGGGTCCGCAAAGAGGCATACAACTCGGACTCCAACGGGTGTCAGGAGAACATTGCGGGGGTCATCGCAAAGTACGGTCTTGAGCCAGAAGACGTGCACGACCCGCTCAACATCTTCATGACCACGACGTTGAACGAAGCCGAAAAGCCCATCTTCATAGACCCCGATGCCGTTGCTGGCGATTATCTGGAGCTTCAAGCGGAGATGAACTGCCTGGTGGCCGCGTCAATATGCCCGGGCCGCTCAAGCGGGCCGGTACCACATATCGTCCACTTTGAGATCTACGAGCGAGCTTAGTCGGCCTTCCAGGCAATCAACTTGCTGGGAGTCAGTATGAGAAGGACGCTGTCACCTTCTTTTTGGTGATCCTCAACGAAGGCCGTCCCGCTTTCGGGGCCCTTGTACCGTGTGGCGATAGAGATGGCGGTCTCCTTCATATCGACCTCGCTTGTAATGACGGTGCACTCTGCCGTCACATAACGGTAGGGTCGGTCATCTGAGGCGACGGACATCGTTGCACGAGGGTCGCCGGAGATGTTCTTGAACCGACGTGTGGAGCGGCCTGTCCAAACAACGAACACACCGTCGCGAAACTCGTACCAGATTGGCGCCGCCTGTGGTGCGCCGTTCGCTTGCAGCGTGACCATGTGCCCGATGCGCGGCTCGTCGAGAAACTTCTGCATCTCCTGCTCTGACATCTTGCCCATTCCGTGCCTCCCTTGTCCCGTTACAACGGGAGTGTTGCCCTGGTGCGCGGCTCTCTGCAGCATGGTAGCATGCGTCTCCACTGAATACCGCCAAGGAGAACCCAATGACTACCGGATTAAAACCGCACCAACTCTCAGCCGCACAGGCCGCCGCATTAATACGTTCAGGTGACCTATCACCGGTGATGCTGGTGGAAGACCTTCTGCGCCGCATCGACGAGCTGGAGCCAATGCTTCAAGCATGGGTGACCGTTGACCGTGAGGGCGCTCTGGCAACGGCTAAGGCTTCTGAGCTAGAGCTTGAGAAGTCGGGGCCGCGCGGGCCTCTCCACGGCGTTCCTGTTGGTCTGAAGGACATCTTCTATACCGCCGGGCTCAAGACCACCGCGGGATCACCGCTCTATGCCGACTTTGTGCCCGAGTATGACGCTACGTCCGTGGCCAAGTTCCGACAGGCAGGGGCAATCGTGCTGGGCAAGACCGTCACTACGGAGTTCGCGGACGGCGACCCGTCACCCACGTTCAACCCCTGGAACCTGGAACACACACCCGGTGGCTCAAGCAGCGGATCGGGAGCGGCCATCGCTGCGGGCATGGTTCCTATCGCCACGGGCTCCCAGACGGTCGGCTCAACACTTCGGCCAGCGGCGTACAACGGCATCGTCGGGCTGAAGCCAACGTTGGGGCTCATCAGCACCTACGGCGTGGTTCCCGTCAGCTTCTCCACAGACACCGTGGGCATCATGGTACGCACGGTTGAGGACGCAGCCCTGACCCTGGACGCACTGGCAGGCTACGACTCCAAGAACCCCGCCTTGGTCAACGTGCCCGTGGGTCAGTACCACGCTGCCGTGTACCGCAGGCAGTCACCACCCCGTATCGGTCTACTGAAGGACTTTTTCTACGAGCGGGCTGACGAAGAGGTTCGCAGCCACACTGACACAGTTGCACAGAAGCTGGCAGCAGCCGGGGCCATCGTCGAGGAGGTCACGCTGCCGGAACCGTTCCACAGAGCCGTAGAGGACATCGCCAGCGTGGTCTGGGCAGAGACTGCAGCCTTCCATGAAGAGAGCTACGCCCACCATCGAGAGGACTACGGCCCCAACATCGGCAGTCGCATGGACCGCGCATTGGAGTCGTCACCGATTCCGTATATCAAGGCCCAACAGGGTAGGAAACCGCTTCAGGCCGCAATGGAACCGATCTTCGCCAAGTACGATGTGCTCTTAAGCCCTTGCACTCCCGGCCCTGCGCCCAAGGACCGCACGACCACCGGGCAGACGTTCTTCCAGGCTCCGTGGACGTGGATTGCATGCCCAACTATCGGGGTGCCAAGCGGACTGGCAGCGAACGGGATGCCATTGGCCATACAACTGGCTGCAGGGCCGTTTGACGAGGAGCGGTTGATTGGCGCGGCGGCGTGGTGCGAACGAGTGCTGGATGTGCATCTGACACCCATGAACCCGAACCAGGGTTAACCCTGGACCCATGTTTACCAGGGCACGCCCTGGACCCGAGCTTACGGGGTGATGAAGTTGTCAGTCGGGTGAGCAATTAAGGTGGTTGGTTAGGGTCAAAGGTTTACTTGGCGGGTAGCGATAGAGTGAAGCTCAAGCCGCGCTGTAGCCAGCTTTCAAGGTCGTCGTCGGACTCCAGGCCTTCTTGCCCCACGTAGACCATGCCCTTCATGGCTTTCCCGGTGAAATCCATGGGTCTGGCATGGGGTTGAGCCAGGGCGTCGGCGTGACCCTCAGCGCCAACACGCACTATCATGTCATCCTGCAAAATGCCGCAGCACATGTTGCCTGCACCATGAAGCATAGCCCGCCGAACATCTTCTTCTCGACGACATCCAACTCATCCTCGCGGGCTTCCAGCAACTCTCGGACGCGATGGGCCAGACCTTCGTCGTACGCCATGACTATCTCCTAGTTTGCGCTGAACCTTTGGGAGGGGCCTTCACGTCGCACCCGGCGGCGAACGTGCTCTATCGTCAGATCCAGTATCTCCACCTCGGCGATCAGGCGCTCCTCTGAGGTGTCCATCTCCAACAGGCCCTGCTTCACCATCATGCTGGCTTCCAGGCTCTGAGCAACCAGGTATGAGAGTTCAGCCGCCTCGTCCGGGACCTTGACCTCCCGCATCCACTCGTTGCTCATGCCTGCCACGAGTCGAGCGTAGTCAATGTACTTCTCCCGTAACTCGAGGGCAGCCTGAGAGATACTGGGCTCCTCCGGCTCCAGCAGTTCCACCCTGGCGATGATGTAGGGCCGCTGTTGGATGATGTTCAAAGTGCGGAATCGCTCCTGTCCCTCTGCTACGAGGATGATCCGACCGTCCGGCGAGTCCTCACGCTGCATCACCTGGGCCACGGTGCCAATATCGTAGGGCGTGGCAGGCTCACCCACCTCTTTGCCCTCTTTGATCAGCACAACGCCGAATTTGGAATCGTCATTGGTGATATCTGCCATCATCTGCACGTATCGGTCCTCAAATATCTGAAGCGGGAGGTTCATACCGGGGAAGAGCACAGTCCCACCAAGGGGGAAGAGGGGGAGTTCACGTTCAATGTTCGGCATCGCGTCCTATCTATGCGTCTGGGCTTTTGAAGATGCGCCAGAGTATACGCGATAGACGTGGTGGGCACCAGCAGGATGAGGCTACGAGGGCTGGTCAGCAGGCTTGAAACGGTACCCCACGTTCCACACAGTCTCAATGAAGACGTGGTTGGCGTCCTCCACCTTGCTGCGGAGTCGTCGGACATGGACGTCCACGGTGCGGGTGCCGCCGAAGTACTCGTAGCCCCACACGCGAGAGAGCAGCTCCTCTCGAGAGAAGACACGCCCGGGGTTGGAGGCCAGCAGCCTCAGCAACTCATACTCCTTGAAGGTGAGGAGTACTTTGTGGCCGGAGACGGTCACTTCATACCGAGATTGATCAATGACCAGGTCATCGATATGGATGGTCTCAGCCCCCTCGCGACCACGCAGTCGACGCAGGAGTTGTTGTACACGCAGCATCAGTTCTGTTGGGTTGGGCGGTTTTAACGCGAAGTCATCGGCGCTGCGAGAGAGGTCGTAGGTGTCCAGTTCCCGCTGCGTGACCAATGCCATCACCGGGAGGTGGAGGTCTCGACAGCATTGCAGCGCCTCTTCCGTCTCGCTGAGGGAAAAGCTACCGGCATCCAGCAACACGATGTCCGGGGTCTGCTCCACCGTCAGGGACGGCAGTTGGCTGGAATCGGTCATGGTTGATGTGGTGAACTCCCCCTTTGGGAAGCACAGCATCAGCGTCTCCGCTGCACGGTCGTCTCGACTCACCATCAGGACTGTGGGCACAGAAAACAACTCCAGAATCGGTTTCCGTAGAAGCAACAAGTATAGCATGATGGTATTCGCATCCACTCATGGCTCTATTCGAAATCTTGACAAGCCGTGAAAAAGAGCCTTAGACTGAATGCAACATTTACATAAAGGGCGACGGTCTGGAGTAGTACGTCCCAAGCGGAGCCACAGAGAGTCGGGAACGGTGGAAACCGACGTTAGCGCAGGGGCTGAATGGACCATTCGGGGCATCCCGATATATCGGGAGAAGCTCAACGTCACCGGCGGTAGGACACCGCTTCAATGTCCCGGCAGAGAAGACGTCACCGGAAACGGGGCGCACTGCTGAAGAGATTTTGCTGCAGGCTTTTATATGAGGCCAAGCAGCAAAAACAAGGGTGGCACCGCGGAGTGACCCCGCCCCTTGCATGGGACGGGGTTTTTTATTGCCTGAAATTAGCGGTATGAGGATGATGATGTACACACCAACATTGGAACAGGTCAAGGAGCTGGCGGCAGAGGGCAACCTCATCCCCGTCTATCAGGAGATCAACGCAGACCTTGATACGCCGGTCACTGCCTACATGAAGGTGGCTAAAGGCCCCTACTCCTTCCTCCTGGAGAGCATTGAGGGGGGTGAGAGGATGGCGCGCTTCAGCATCATTGGGACAGAGCCGTCAAAGGTGATTCGCACCGGCCCTGGCCAGCCTGACGGAGCTGTAGACCCGCTTCGCCTAATTGAGAAGACGCTGAGTCGATTCAAGCCTGTAGCCGTCCCGGGCCTCCCACGTTTCCATGGCGGCCAAGTAGGATTTTTGGCTTACGATGCCGTCCACTACTTCGAGCCCCGGGTGCCCGCCCCTGCCAGCAACCCGCTGGACCTTCCGGAATCGACGTTCATGCTGGCGGACACGCTGCTGGTGTTCGACCATCTGCGACACAAGATCCAAGTCGTCAGCCACGTCCACGTCCGGGGCGATATTGAGGCTGCCTACAACAAGGCGACCAAGCGCATCGACAGGTTGGTAAAACGACTGGAACGGCCGTTGAAGCGGCAGAAGCGTGGCCCCGGGGGGGCTAAAGACGACCCTACGACAAGCTCAGGGCGAACGGAGGTCAGCTACACCTCCAACCGTACCTATGAGGAGTACGACGAGATCGTTCGGAAGTCGCGAGAGTACATCATCGCAGGCGACATCATCCAGGTGGTTCCATCCCAGCGATTGGCTCGACCGACGGAGGCCTCGCCTCTTGACTTGTACCGTGCATTGCGGGGGAGCAACCCTTCGCCATACATGTTCTTCCTGGAGCTGGACGACTTCCACATCATCGGCGCTTCGCCGGAGCTGCTCGTACGGGTGGAGGAAGGCCTGGTGCTGAACTTCCCGTTGGCAGGCACTCGACCTCGCGGCAAGACACCGGAGCAGGACGAAGCGCTGGCGGAGGAACTGAAGAACAACGAGAAGGAAAAGGCCGAGCACATCATGCTGGTGGACCTGGGCCGCAACGATGTTGGTCGCGTCAGTATCCCCGGTTCCGTGGAAGTTACCGACCTCATGCGCATCGTGAAGTACTCCCACGTCATGCATCTGGAGTCGGAGATACACGGCCAGCTTCGCCCTGACCGCACCATTTACGACGCCCTGCGCTCGTGCCTCCCGGCTGGGACGCTGTCCGGCGCGCCCAAAGTCCGTGCGATGGAGATCATCGCTGAGCTTGAAGGCGAAGCTCGAGGCGCGTACGGCGGGGCCGTGGGCTACTTCAGCTTCTCCGGCAACATGGACACGGCAATCACTATCCGCACCATGATCCTGAAGGACGGGGTGGCGTACATCCAGGCGGGCGGCGGCATTGTGTACGACAGCGAGCCGGAGGCGGAGTACCAGGAGACGTTCCAGAAGGCCGGGGCACTGCTGAACGCCATCAACCTAGCTGAATCGCAGGGGATGTGAAGAATGATCCTACTGATAGACAACTACGATAGCTTTACGTACAACCTGTACCAGTACCTTTGTGAGCTTGGTGCCAAGGTTCAGGTCGAGCGCAACGACCAGATCACGGTGGATGAGATAGAGAAGCTCAAGCCAGAAAGGATCGTGGTATCGCCCGGGCCGTGCACTCCCAAGGAGGCAGGCATCTCCGTGGAGGCCATCCTGCGCTTCGGGCCCCGCATGCCCGTGCTAGGCGTCTGCTTGGGCCATCAATGCATCGGCGAGGCCTTTGGCGGCACAGTCGGCGGCGCAGGCGAGATCGTCCATGGAAAGACATCACCCATCAACCACAACGGCGTTGGCGTGTTGCAGGGGCTACCTGAACCCTTCGAGGCAATCAGGTATCACTCGCTGGTGGTGAATCGAGAGAGCTTGCCCGACGACCTAGAGGTCACAGCATGGACCGACAATGGCCTCATCATGGCGTTGAAGCACAAGGGATACCCGATAGAAGGTGTCCAGTTCCATCCAGAGTCAATCATGACGGGCGCGGGCAAAGACCTTCTCAAGAATTTTCTGGCGATGTAGGCTAACCCAGACTAGAACAGGAGAATTAAATGATTCGTGAAGCGATTGGCGCGGTAGTCGGCGGAGCTTCCTTGACCCTGGAAGAAGCCGCAGGCGTCATGGAAGAGATCATGTCAGGCGAGGCGACTCCGGCTCAAATCGGGGCATATGTCACCGCGCTTCGACTTAAAGGCGAGACATCAGAGGAGATCGCCGGGATGGCGCAGGTCATGCGAGCGAACGGTCTTAAAGTGGTGTACCAGGAGCCGTTGGTGGACATCGTCGGCACTGGGGGAGATAGTCTCAACACCTTCAACATCTCAACAGCATCGGCTCTGGTGCTGGCGGCGTCAGGGGTCAAAGTGGCCAAGCACGGTGCTCGAGCGGCATCGAGTGTGGCTGGCGCGGCAGACGTCCTGGAGGCGTGTGGCGTAAAGCTTGAGTTGACGCCGGAAGAGGTGATGCGATGCATCGATGAGGCGGGTATGGGCTTCATGTACGCCCCTGCCTTCCATCCTGCAATGCGGCACGCTGGCGCGCCTCGACGGGAAATAGGCATCCGTACCTTCTTCAACATCCTTGGACCCATGACAAACCCCGCCGGCGCGGAATCGCTGGTGGTGGGGATAGCAGACCCGGCGTTTGGTGAACGGATGGCCCAGGCCTACGGTCAGCTTGGCTGCAAACACGTCTTGATAGTGCACGGTTCTGACGGTGCTGACGAACTGACACTGACCGGCCCATCGGAAATATGGGAGATGAAGGGTGGAGAAGTCACCCACTACGAACTCAAGTTGGAAGATGTGGGGCTGGAGCCCTGTGCGCCTGAAGCATTGAAAGGCAGTGTTGCTGAAGAGAACGCGGAGACCATGGAGCGACTGCTTGATGGGGAGCTAGGCCCGCTGCATCGCGCTGTGGCATTGAACGCCGGTGCAGGTATGTATGTGGCCGGTACGGTAAGCACCTTGAAAGAAGGTGCTGAAGCTGCTCGGAAGGTACTATCAAGCAAAGCGGCCCTTGCAACCCTCAAGAAGCTGGTAGAAGTAAGCAACCAGCAGGGCTAGCCCTGGCCCCCAGGGTTCAACCCTGGACCTAGGCTACCTGACGGTTACCTAATGATGGCCAACGAGTAGAGGACAAGATGGCAACAATCCTGGATGAAATAATCGAAGCAAAGAAGTCGGTGCTTGCACAGGCGAAGCTTGACGCGCCGTTGGACGAACTTCAACGACGTATCGCTGAGAGAGCCGCGCCAATAAGCCTTGCTAACGCGCTGCAGGGCGACGACATCCGACTCATCGCCGAGGTCAAGAAAGCATCGCCGTCGGCTGGCCTGTTGCGAATGGACTTCAATCCCACCGAGCTGGCAGCTACGTACGCAGCAAGCGGTGCTGCAGCCGTCTCCTGCCTGACGGATGACCATTTCCAGGGCACGTTGAATCACCTATCTGAAGTGAAGGCCGCGCTGACTCCCTACGGGGTTCCGGTGTTGCGCAAAGACTTCCTCACAGACCCGTACCAGCTCTTTGAAGCTCGAGCGTACGGCGCGGATGCAGCGTTGCTCATCGTCGCATTGCTGTCACCTGACGCGTTGAAGGCGCTGTTGGGCGTGGCCACAGGGTTGCAGCTTGAATGCTTGGTAGAAGTCCACGACGAGGCTGAGCTTGCTACGGCTCTGGACGCAGGGGCGAAGATCATCGGCATCAACAACCGTGACTTGCACACGTTCAAGACGGACCTGGCCGTGACCGAAGCGTTAGCTCCCAAGGCCCCCGACGATGTCACGGTAGTCAGCGAGAGCGGCATCAAAGACCGCAGCGACATGGTGCGCCTGCACGAGTTGGGTGCGGATGCAGGGTTGGTAGGCGAGGCCATCGTGACGCAAGCCGACCCAGGTGCCAAGGTCCGTGAATTACTCGGCGTGGCAGGAGCTTAACGATGACGATAGTGAAGATCTGCGGCATGCGGGAGCTGTCCCACATGGTCGCAGCCGCCGAAGCAGGCGCAGACATGCTGGGCATGGTGTTCGTGCCAGCCGTTCGACGCTACATCAAACCCGAGGACGCTCGCACCCTAACCAACGATTTCCGAAGTAAATACCCTACCACTGCTGCCCCCCGGACTGGTGTGGGTCAAGGGCTAGCCCTTGTGGGGTTGTTTGCCGACCAGCCAGTGGAAGAGGTCAACGAAGTGGCAGCGAGCGTAGGGCTGGACATGGTGCAGCTGTGCGGCGATGAGCAGATCGACTACTGGGGAAAGGTCAACGTACCTCTCCTGAAGGTCGTACACGTAGTGACTCTGCCCACAGAAAGCCAGACTGCCCGCAACATCGTCATGAAAGACGTACACTTCAGGCTGCAGGAGCTTGGGGAGTCTGGCCACAGCGCAGTACTTGACCGCCAGTCTGACGTGCAACCCGGCGGTATGGGCGAGACGTTTGACTGGTCAATCGCCCGGGAGATGGCTGACCGTGGACATCGTTTCCTGCTGGCGGGCGGGCTGAACCCTGAGAACGTAGGAAACGCCATAGAAGCTACGCAGCCCTACGGTGTGGACGTCTCCAGCGGTGTAGAATCTGATGGCGTGAAAGACATCGCCAAAATCCAGGCATTCATCGCGACGGCGAAAAGGAACTCCCAAGAATGACCAACGTAGAAAACTTACCCAACGAACACGGTCGGTTCGGCGCTTTTGGCGGTCGATTCGTACCTGAGACGTTGATGGCAGCCATCGAAGAACTTTGTGTTGCCTACGAAGCTGCACGTGAAGACCCAAGCTTCCAGGCGGAGTTGGCGGGGTTACTTGCGACGTACGTTGGGCGACCAACGCCGTTGACCTTCGCCGCTAACCTCACCAAGCACTTTGGCGGGGCCAAGATATACCTGAAGCGCGAGGATCTGGCACACACCGGCGCGCACAAGATCAACCACGCCATAGGGCAGGCATTGCTGGCCAAACGCATGGGCAAGAACCGCATCATCGCGGAGACAGGCGCGGGACAGCACGGCGTCGCAACGGCAACTGTGTGTGCGCTCATGGGCATGGAATGCATCGTCTACATGGGCACTGAGGACATCCGCAGACAGGAGCCCAACGTGTTCCGGATGGAGCTGATGGGCGCAACAGTGGAGCCGGTCACCAGCGGCTCGCGCACTCTGAAGGACGCCATCAACGAGTGCATGCGCGATTGGGTGGCTAACGTCCGCACTACCTTCTACCTGCTGGGCTCCGTAGTGGGGCCACATCCCTATCCAATGATGGTTCGCGACTTCCAATCAGTGGTTGGTCGAGAGGCCAAGGAACAGATACTGGCCGCAGAAGGCAGGCTACCTGACTACGCTGTGGCCTGTGTTGGCGGCGGCAGCAACGCAATGGGCCTCTTCTACGACTTCATACCCAACGAGGAAGTGGCACTCATCGGCGTGGAAGCCGGCGGTCACGGCATAGAGACCGGCAAACATGCAGCACCGCTGTCGGGAGGCCGCCCCGGTGTCCTCCACGGCTCGCACTCGTACCTGTTACAAGACGATGCCGGGCAGGTGTTGGAGACGCACAGTGTCTCCGCAGGGCTGGACTACCCCGGCGTTGGCCCAGAGCATTCCTACCTGAAGGACGCGGGTCGGGCCACCTACGTTTCGGCTACTGACGATGAGGCACTTGAAGCGTTCTCGCTGTTGTCTCGACTCGAAGGGATCATCCCGGCTCTGGAGTCTTCGCACGCGCTGGCCCACTTGAAGGTGCTGGCGCCGGAGGCCGGGCCGGACAAGGTCATCGTCGTGAACCTGAGTGGTCGCGGCGATAAAGACCTGGCAGAGGTGATTCGGGTACTTGGAGAACGGAGCGAGGTACAATAGCCTGGGGTCTGCCCCTCGCCAGATTCCTCGTCTTCCGCTCGGAACGACATACTAAGAATAAAACCGAGGACAAACAAATGGTCATTGGCAAAGAACGGACAAGTTGGTACAGCGATCACCCCTTGGAATGCACCTGCGTAGACTGCGAATCGCGCCGATCAGACAACAGGCGCTTCCAGGAAATGACCCAGGGTCGCAAGGTGGGTCGCAACGAGTCATGCCCCTGCGGTAGCGGCAAGAAGTACAAGAAATGCCACGGAGCATAAGTAATGCCGACTCCCGCCCTTCGTAAAGTCGATAGCATCATGTACAAGGTCAAAGACCTGGCCATCTCCGAGGCCTTCTATACCGATGTCATGGGCATGACAAAGGTTTGGGAAGACACCGACCAGGGTATGATGGGCTTCCTTCTCAAGGACAGCGATTCTGAGATTGTGCTCCACACTCGGGACGACCTTCCGCCCTTCAGCTACAATTACCTGGTCGATAACGTGCGACAGTTCTGTGACGAGCACCGTCGCAAGGACTACAAGATCGCCTTTGGCCCCATCAAGGTGCGCTCCGGCAGCTACGCCGTCCTGGTAGACCCCGACGGCAACCGCATCCCCATCATCGATCTGACGGAGTTCGGTGGCGTCCCTCGCTACGATCGGTAGGGCTAGCCCTACACCCACATGCCTGCAGTTACCAAAGTCAGGGAATTGCCTGCACCCACATTCCTGTGGTTACCCTAGTGGTCGAAACTATAGACGCCTACGCATTGTGTCCGAAATGTATTAGTATTCGCCACGAATCATGAATATCCATTATGAGTAGCCCTTGAGCATGCAGACCGCCCAGAGAACAATTGTAGAGTTTGGATTGAATCGACCAAAGTTGGTGGTCATCGGCACTTTGGTGCTCACCCTTCTTCTCACTTCTTTGATTGCAACAGCAGAGATCAATACAGACCCTGAGAACATGCTCTCGTCAGATCATCCCGTTCGCGTATTGAACCACTCGATACGCGATGACTTCGGCACGGCTGACATGATCGCGCTAGGCATCATCAACGAGTCGGGTGTGCTGACGGAGGACATCCTCGGCAAGACAGAAGCACTTGTCGGAGAAATAAACAACACCGACGGCGTAGTGCCCGGGGGCGTCATCAGCTTTGCAGCAGCAGGTGCGCCATCGCAGGACGCTGACGCCGTGATGAAGGCTGTCGCCAACAACCCCCTTCTTGCAGGGAAAGTCATCTCCCCGGACGGCAAAGGCCTGGCGTTGTATATACCCCTTGAAAGCAAGAGCGAGGCCAACGGGGTCTCTTCCGCTATCAAAGAACTCCTGAATACGTCTGAATATTCGAACCTTGGCGAGACGTACCTGGCGGGCCTGCCCCTTGCAGAGGAGAAGTTTGGGCGGGACATGTTCATCCAAATGGCGGTGCTGGCTCCGCTGGCCGGCGGGCTGGTCTTCATTCTGATGTACTACTTCTTCCGCAGGCTGATGATAGTAGTCGCAGCAATGTCTGTAGCAATGCTGAGCGTCATGTGGACGATGGGGTTGCTTGCGGGCACAGGTTTCCCGCTCCACATCATGAGCTCCATGATTCCAATCTTCCTGATGCCCATCGCCATCCTGGACAGTATCCATATATTGAGCGAGTTCTTTGACCGATATCCGAAGTACAACGACCGTCGCGCCACCCTTAAAGCGGTATACAAGGATCTGTTCAGCCCTATTACGTACACGACTCTCACAACGGCAGTAGCCTTTTCTTCTTTGGCACTCACACCCATCCCGCCGGTGCAGGTCTTCGGGCTGTTCACTGCGTTCGGTGTGGCCTCCGCCTGGGCACTGACCATGGTGTTTGTGCCTGCCTTTGTGATGCTCCTGAACGAGGAACGGCTTCAGCAAAGCCTCGCACGGAGCCTGGAAGACGACAGTCGCGTGCTCAACGGTGGTCTCCGGTGGCTGCGAGGAGTGGCTACTAGTAAGCCATACGTGATACCCATCGTGTTCATCATCCTGGCAGGTGCCGCTGTCTCGGGCCTGATGCGAATCGAGATCAATGACAACCCCGTGTGC
>JAPYRQ010000018.1 GCA_029936935.1 Dehalococcoidia bacterium
GGTTGAGCCGGTGCGATGGCCAGCTTTGCCAACATTCTCCTCACCTACGATGTACGCTGCGTTGTTCCGGTACGTCGACATCATGTTGTCGTCGTTGTTCATGGGCATGTAGCCCGGCAGCGTCGTGATGTTGACCGTTGCGCCCACGGCCATCGCAGCGGCACGCAGGCTTCGGTCCACTTTCATGTCTGCATCGGCGATGGCATCAAGGTTATTGCCTCGCACAAAGGCCTCCAAGCGCACATCGGCAGGCACCGAGTTCACGCTTGCCCCGCCCATGGTGATGATGGGGTGGACGCGCACGGTGTCCTTGTCCTGGAACGTCTCGCGCTGGGCGTGGATGTTGTTGAGGGCCAGTGTCGCCGCGTTCAGAGCGTTAATGCCGCGGTGGGGCGCGCCTCCCGCGTGGGCTGCACGACCCTGGAACTGGATGAACTTGGCAATCATCCCGTTGTTCGTCGATGAGACGGTCAGTTTACCTTCGTCGGTATTGCTGGAAGTGTGTGTCATCATCGCGAGGTCCACGTCATCGAACTCACCGAGGCGAAGGAACTCAGCCTTGCCTGCCAGAAACCCGAGCTTGCCCTGCTGACGGAGCCCGTTGCGGTATTCCACCTCAATGTACTCCTCTGCGGGTACAGCGATGAGGGCGATCCGACCAGTCAGTGCATCCAAGACGCCTGCCGCCTGAAGACCCATGCCGACGCCGAGCATCATGGCAATCTGTGCGTGGTGGCCACATGCGTGGGCTGCTCCGGTGTCTGCATCGGCGTGAGGGTGACCCGGAACCACAAGCGAATCAAGCTCACCCATGACACCTATCGTCGGGCCGGGGCCTGCACCGCCTTCAAGGTAGCCCTTAATGCCGGTGATGGCGATGCCGCCTCTGCGTGCGACGCCCATGTCCCCAAGGACTTTATCGACAACTGCGGCGGTCTTTGTCTCGCGGAAGCCGGGTTCCGGGTGCTCAAGGATAGTCTTGGCCACCCGCACAAGCTCCTCTCCCCTGCGATCGATCTCCTCTGATACGCTGCGTTTCAGGTCGTCTCTTGATGGCATGGTCGCCTCCCTCGGGTGATTACCGGTTACCTCAGTGCCTTCAACTCTTCAATGGCTTGTCTGATGTTGGGGTCGCTGCCCAAAGATTCTGCGATTCCCAGGTCAATCTCGGCTTCTAGATCCCTGACGAGAACTGTGTAGGTCAGTGCGCGGTTTACGTAGGCTTGCGCGTACTGCGGGTTTATCCGGATAGCAGGCTCAAGATCCGCCAACGCTTCATCGGCCTGACCGAGTTGGAGTTTGGCGTTGCCTCTGTTGCTGTAGGCGTCCGCCGTGGGGGCAAGTCGGATCGCTTGGTCAAGGTTAAAAATGGCTTCCTGGTACTCGTCGATCCGAAGGTACGCCACCCCCCTGTTGCCGTAAGCCAACGCGAACCCCGGATCGAGGGTGACCGCCTTGTTTAAGTCTTGCAGCCCTCGATCAATCTCGCCGAGTTCAACGTATGCGGTGCCTCTGTTGGTGTAGGCGCGTGCGTTTTCCGGCTGCAGGTCAATGACCTCGCTGAAGTCCTGGATTGCACGTCGGGGATCACCTAGCGCCTGGTACACAGAGCCTCGGTTGCCATAGGCTTCAGCGAATTTTGAATCTTGGCGAATCGCCTCATCGTACTTCGGCAGGGCTTCTTCCGGGAGGCCTTGTTCCTGTAGTTCTACACCAGCGTTGAATTGCTCTTCGGCTTTGCTTAAACCGCTGCTGCATGAGGCCGCAGAGAGGGCAAGAATCAGTATTAAAACAATCAGGACATAGCGGGTCATATAAATCTCCTTCAATCGGAGAGCATGCTATGGCGAGCACCGGTGCCAGTCAAGGAGTGAGGTAATGGAATATTTGCTGTCTGATGACTATACTGACCGCATCAGGGGGGTGGGGGAGTGTGGACGATATCCCTACCAAGGAGAAGATCCATGAGTGAAGTAGCACCTAGAGCAGAGAAGGTAGAACTTGCAGAACTGCGAGATGCCATCCGCGCGGAGTATGGAGCCGTGGCTATCGACCCCGAGGCGGGTTATCACTTCAATGCCGGGCGAGAACTGCCTGCGACGCTAGGTTACAAACGAGAGTGGCTGGATGGCATCCCTGAGGAGTCTATAGCAGCGCTCGTGGGCACAGGCAACCCATTCGCCCTTGGTGCTCTCAAACCCGGTGAGAACGTGATAGATATGGGCTGTGGTGGCGGCATCGATAGCCTCATTGCAGCCAAGATGGTTTGCCCCACCGGCAAGGTCATCGGCGTGGACATGATACCGGAGATGCTAGACCGTGCTCGAGCGGCAGCGGTTAAGACAGGACTCTCTAACGTAGAGTTCATTGACGGAGTAGCCGAGTCGCTGCCCGTGCCCGATGGCTGGGCGGACGTGGTCATCTCCAACGGCGTGTTGAACTTGCTGCCGGACAAGGTGGCTGGCATTCAAGACATGTACCGGGCGCTGAAGCCCACCGGCAGGTTGCAGATAGCCGACATCACGGTATCCAGAGCAGTGCCGGATGCTGCCAAGCTCGACCTCGATTTATGGACGGGGTGAATCGCTGGTGCTCTGCTGGGTGCAGAGCTTCAGGCGGCTGTGGTGACAGCGGGACTCGTGGACTTTGAAATCACCTGGAAAGAGAACATCTACGCCGGTGCCCCCCCGGAATCGAACGCAGAGGACTATGGGACACTGGGTATCAACTTCCATGCGAGGAAGCCGGTAAATGAAGCGGAGTGGACGGCAGCGTTGCAGGCATTGTCTTGCGATGCGCCACAGGCATGGGCCGAGGTCAATTAGAGGGACGAAGAGGAAGCACAGGGAGGGGACGATATGGCTACAAGCACTGGACGAAAGACCTATAACGTTGGTGGAGTACTGCTGAACCAGCCGTTCAAAATCCGACGACTGGGGCACTTCGGGTTCAACGTCTACAAAATCGATGAATGCCTGGAGTTCTATCGCGACTTCCTGGGCTTCAAGGTCTCCGACGAGAACGACTTCAAAGCCAACCCTGACCCGAAGATTCAGGAGTGGCTAAAGGACGTGGAGAGCGGCAAGGGTTACTTCATGCGCTATGGCACGGATCACCACGCATTCGTGTTGTTCAACGCTGCGGCAATGATCGCCATGGCGGAGGGTCGCGCTGCCGAGAACGGCAACTCCACGGAGGGCATGACCGGCGCCCACGGCATGAACATCAACCAGATAACGTGGCAGACGGGCACGCTCTCTGAAGTCACGGGCGCGTACCACTACTTCATGGAGCGCGAGATTCCCATTATGCGGGTGGGCCGCGATATGCCGGGGAGCAATTGGCACGTTTACGCCTACGACCCCGATGGCCACATCAACGAGCTGTACTACGGCATCGAGCAGGAGGGCTGGAACGGTCGCAGCAAGCCACGCGATATGTACGACCGCCGTTTCCGCGAGGAGCCCACGTTGCCCCAGATGCCTGAAGAGGACGAGGTTGATGAGGCCATCGCCAAGGGGACTGATATCCACTCGGGCTATCGCAGCGACGAGCCGCTACCAGCTAACTTCGATGTGGGCGGCGTCCTTCTTGGCAGGCCTTTCAAGATTACCAAGATTGGCCCCGTGAACCTCTTCGTGAAGGACCTTGGGGCATCGCTGGACATGTACACGGACGGCCTGGGCTTCACCCTCACGGAGACCGTGGAGTACAAGGGACACAAGGTCGCATTCCTTCGCAATGCTGCTGAACACCACACGTTGGGCCTCTTTCCTGAGGAGCTGCGCAAGGAGCTTGGCTGGCCGGACGTCTCCACCTGCATGTCCTTCGGTATTGAGCTGGGGAGCTACCAGCAGCTGAAGGACGCTGTCTCCTTCCTGAAAGAGCGAGGCGTGTCGTTCATGGACCTGCCTGCTGAGCTACACCCCGGCATTGACTACGCGGTGTACGCCCTAGACCCGGAAGGCAACGGCATCATGCTCTACTACTACATGGAACAGCTTGGCTGGGAAGGCAAACCCCGACCTGTCGAGCTTCGACGTAAGGTCGATGCCGCTGCCAGCACCCACAACGTGGAAGCGTGGCCAGAGGCGCTGGAACCGATGTCGGACACGTACGTCGACCAGGTGTTCCAAGGCCCTCTCGGCTAGCTAGGCGAGCCCTGGACCCACGAGGGCGAACCCTCGACCCATATTCTTGTGGTTACCCAAGGATGTTCAAAGGAGTAGCGCCATGTGGTATTTGACGTTCTCGAAACCTGCTGCAACCAGGGAGCAGATTATGCCCCACTTGCAGGAGCATCTGGATTGGCAGCGAAAGGCCCATGACTCAGGGGGCATGTTGTACTCTGGCCCTTCAGCCGACTTCTCGATGGGTATCATGCTGCTGCGTGCGGGCTCTCTCGATGAAGCGAAGCAGACACTGGACTCTGAGCCGTTCCACAAGCTTGGTCTGCGTACCTACGAGATTATTGAATGGGATGTCCATCAAGGGATGGGCATCGGCGGGTTCACCTCAGAGAGTCTCGCTTTGCTTGGCCAGGAAAAGACTATAAGGGCCAGCCCTTAACCCATATGACCTGACGGTTACCAAAGAGAATTGACCAGCGAATCGTCCTTTCCCTTTGGCTTTGCTCGGGGAAGGCTGTAGGAAAAGAGGAGTTGACCATGCGAACCATAGATACCCACGCGCACATCGTGCCCCAGGACTGCCTGGAGCTGCTGCCAGAACAGTTGGACACCAGAACACTGGTCGGCGACATGACGGACGTTGATGTCCGACTGAAAGAGATGGACGAGTCCGGCATAGAAGTGCAGGCTCTCTCCGGGTTCCTGGCACTCCTCAACAAGGATGTAGCCACGGCTCGACAGTTCAACGACTCGCTGGCCCGCGTGGTTGCAGCGCACCCTGATCGGTTTGTTGGTCTGGCCCTCGCGCCGATGGCTGAGCCCGAAAAGGCACCGGCGGAGCTTAATCGCGCGGTGAACGAGCTTGGCATGGTTGGTGTGGGCATCGCATCGAACATCAACGGAATGAACCTGGACGCCAAAGAGCTTGGCCCCTTCTACGCCAAGGTGCAGGAGCTGGACATCCCCATCTTCATCCATCCCGCCAACGTGTTGGGTCAGGACCGGTTGGCTGACTGGTATCTCAGCAACTTCATTGGCAACGTGACAGACACCGCTGTGGCCGCTGCAAGCATCATATTCGGTGGGGTGTTCCAGGCATTCCCCAGACTTAAGATTTATCTTGCCCACGGTGGCGGAAGCTGCCCGTACATCCGCGGTCGATGGGATCACGGCTGGCAGGCCCACGAGACCGGCTCCAAGATTACCAAGCCGCCCAGTGAATACATGCGACTCTTCTACTTCGACGCGCTGACACACTCGGCGCAGACGTTGCAGTATCTGGTGGAGTCGTTCGGCCATGACAAGGTCATGCTTGGCTCCGACTACCCCTTCGATATGGGTGATATCGACCAGGTGGGACACATCAGCAAAGTGGACTTCCTGACGGACGCCCAAAAGGCAGACGTCATGGGCGAGACCGCGGCCAAGCTATTCAAAATCTGAGCGAGGATTCGCCTCTTTTGCTATTATCTCGGGCTCTTCCCCATGGTAGGTGAACCAAAGTGACTTCAGATACAGTGTTGTTTGTTCTTAGCGTCTCCATCGCCTACCTCCTTGGTGCTTTTCCTCCGGCGTACCTTATTGCCAGAGTTACCAGAGGCATAGACATCAGGGAGTACGGCAGCGGCAATGTGGGGGCGCTGAACGTCTATCGACATGTCGGGCGGCGCGGCGGAGGCCTGGCCTTCATCCTGGACACGGCAAAGGGTGCAGTGGCCGTCCTCATTCCACGTTGGCTCGGCGCACCAGACATGGCAATGTACATCGCCGCCATCGTGGTGGTCGTCGGACATAACTGGTCGGTGTTTCTGAGATTCTCAGGCGGCAAAGGCGTAGCCACTGTCTTTGGCGTGACGGTCACGGTGATTCCCATCCTGGCGATGGTCACCCTCCCTCCAGCCATGTTGTTGATGGTTGTGCTCCGCAGCAGTGTGATGGGAATGGTTGTGGCCTTTATTGCCCTCAACATCCTGACCATCGTCACCGGGCAGTCGATAGAGACAATCATCGTGTGTCTGATTTTGACCCTGGTGGTCGCGGTGACGCACTTCGGGCGTGAAGCCAACATCTACGTCCGCTTGTTCAACCAGAAGCGTTGGAACGCAATGAAGCGAGTCGAATAGCCTAAGGCTATTTTGCTGGCGTGGATTGTGATTGTTCCTGATGCAGGCTGAAGTCTGACGCCAAATCACCAAACGGCTCAGAGGGGACGTATGGCCCTTTTGTTGGAGCGACGAAAATGGTAAAGTCGCGGGCGAGCCACCAAACAGCGGAGGATATTGATGCAAGTACCAGCGGCAATCGCCGATGCCCTAGGTAGAGTCAACCTCATTCTCCACAACAACCTGGCTGACCTGACCGCTGAGGAGCTGGCCAAGGAGCCGCATCCACCCATAGGTTGGTTGGCATGGCACATAGCTCGAGTGCAGGACACCAATATCGCAAACTTGCAGGGGGTAGAGCAGGTGTGGGTCGCCGAGGGTTGGCACAAGAAGTTCGGGATGCCGGTAGACCCGCGTGACTACAGCCCCGGCCATGTGCAGACGCCGGAGGTGGTGGCTGCGTTCAAAGCGCCGGACGCTCAGGCCATCCTGGATTACCACGATGCTGTTAGAGCTAGGACGCTTGCGTATCTAGACACGCTTTCTGATGACGACCTTGATCGAGTGCTGGACGAGCCTCGATTCGATCCACTGCCCACGGTTGGCGTAAGACTGGTCAGCGTGTGCGAGGACAACTTGCAGCATGCCGGGCAACTGGCGTACCTCAAGGGACTGATGCGCGAGGGTGGCTGGTATCCCAACAGGCCGAAATAACAAGCCCAAATAACAAGAAACACAACAGGAGGAGAACCATGCTTAGTAAGGAAGATAACGAACTTCTAACCAGGGTAGGCAAGGGCACACCTATGGGTGAACTCATCCGGGAGTACTGGATTCCTGCTCTGCCATCAACAGAGTTCCCCACGCCGGATGCGCCCGCCAAGCGGATGCGTCTGTTGGGCGAGAACTTGGTGATGTTCCGCGATACCAACGGTGACATCGGTGCATTCCCGGAGGCATGCCCCCATCGTGGTGCAAGCCTATACTTCGGTCGAAACGAAGAGTGTGGCCTCCGCTGCGTGTATCACGGTTGGAAGTTTGACGTGAACGGCAACTGCATGGAGATGCCTTCCGAACCCGACGGCAGCAACTTCAAGGACAAGGTCAAGATAAATAGTTACCCGTGCAAAGATGTGAACCGCATGGTTTGGATCTATATGGGCCACCGGGAGACTCCGCCGCCGTTCCCTGAATTTGACGTCAACACAATCCCTTACGAGAACGCTCAACCCCCTGTCGTCATGATGGAGGAAGCCAACTTCTTCCAGAACCTGGAGGGGGATACGGACACCTCCCACCTGGACTGGGATCACGCTCGATTGAAGGCTGAAAGCGGCCCTGTGGGCGAGGGACATATCAGAGGCGTGTTCAGCCCACAGAAGAACCCGTACGTACAGGCGCAACCGGCAGAGTACGGCGCGTTCTACACCGGACGACGCAAGATTACCGAGGATAAGTACTGGCACCGCATCAATCAATTCATCTTCCCCATCTTCACGATGGTCGGAGGCGATGGGGAAAGTGCTAGCCTGCGAGCCCACGTGCCGGTGGACGACACCCATTCCATGTTGATCTCCATGGGTGGAAGTCGCACCAAGCCGCTAACCGAAGAAGACCTGAAGCAAAAGCGTTATACAGACCCCTTCTACCCCACAGGCGGCTACGTGCAGCGTACCAGCAACCCGCTTACATACTTCCATACGGTGGCCAACAAGGACAATGACTACCATCGGGACTACACGGTAGAGAAGACAGAGATGATGAGCGGTGTGCCGTTCGTCCACAACCTCCAGGACCGTGCGATGACTGAGCTCATGGCCAGCGAGAACGGCGATGAAGCGATCTATGACCGCTCCAACGAGCATCTTGGCACCACGGATGGCATGTGCATCATGGTTCGGAAACAGGTGATCGGTGCAGCTAGGGCCCATCAGGAAGACGGTACAGTTCCTCCCAACGTTGATGACGCAGGGATGAATGCCCGCGTTCGCCACGCTTGTGTCGTTACAACGCTTGACGGCGACTGGATTGCAGATAGCAAGGCACAGCGGGCTGGTGAGGAAGACCACACCTGCATCTGCGGCCCGTTGCTGGGAATGGCACCCGGCAGCGTTCCCGGTGAGTTGCCGGCGGAGGCTGGCGCAATAGGCTAGTCACAGAAAATCAAAAGAGGCCGGTGTGATTGACCACACCGGCCTCTTTTTTGTTGAGCTTGTAAGCGTTACTCCAACGGCATGATCTCTATGGTCAGCCCGTTGGGGTCCTTGAAGTAGAGTGAACCGGCAATCTCTCTGAAATCGATAGTGTGCTCTGTCAGGCTGCGGACTGCGTCGGACTTCTGGCCCGCCGTCATCCCGGTGGCGATGTGCATCATGCCGCCGACTCACTCCGGTGCTGGATTCTGCAACCGGGGCACGTGGGGGAAATCAAAGAACGATAGCCTGACGCCCCCACCGATGCTGACGTTCATGTGCGTCGATTCCTCAACGTCGTGGTTGGAGGTCACCTGCACCACAGGCATTCCTAGCACATCGTTGTAGAACTCCGCCGTAGCCTCCAGGTCTTTGGAGAAGACGGCGATGTGGTTCATACCTTGAGACGTGTCATTCTGCCCGTTCGCCGGGATCCAACGTCGCAGGCTTTCCTGTCGCTCGTCAATACCCTTGCTTGTTGTCATGATGCCTCCTTCCACGTCCGCCTACTTGGATGCTGTATAAGGGCTAGGAGATTACGTTGATCTCCTTCAGCACCTCTGCGTCCTGGTCAAACATAACGTCTCGTGGCAGGACTGCGCTGCTGGAGCGTAGCTGATAGTGCTCCGGGTGAGAGGTGGAAGCTGGCTCTATGCCCTCCTCAAGCTCCCGTGCTGCTCTGATAAGCTGCCGACGCATCGCGATGATGGCGGTGTCACTGGTGCCAAGGTGTTCGTAGCTCCGGTCGACCACTGAACCCATCGTCTCAATCATTGCAGCGTCCTCGACGCGCCCGGTGCCCCGTGGCAGTCCGGCATAGGTTTTCGTCTTCTGCATCTCACGGTCGATTAGGTAGTCATTCCCCAGATTTGCTTTGCCTATCCACTTGCCCGGCTCCAGGTTACGGCAGGCTCTGATCTCATACTTTTCTGAATCTAGCATCGGGCGCAGCGGATGCCAGTGGCTCAAGAACACCCACGTTGAGTCGTCGTCGCGCGGCACCCACATACGGCACCGGACAAAGGAGTTCTCGCCCGTGCCTGGCTCCCGTGGCGTCATGGTGTAGAAGGGGAACATCCACTGGGTGATGCGCCAGTAGTAGCTATCGGCCTCTGCCGGACGGCGTGCTCCGATGAGCAGCCCATAGTCCATGTCCTTCACGAAGAAGTGGGCCCAACGCTCGTTGTACATGAACCTACCACCCGATGTGGTGGCTGTTGGCGCGATAGCCTGGGCGTCCAGGTTGCTGTGCAGGAACGATGCGTGGACGGTATCGATCTCGCCTTCAACGGCCTGAACGAAGTTGGATTCATAGATGAACTTCGCAAACCCCCGGTTCTCCTCCGGCAGGTGCATCCACTCGAAGTCTGGCATCTCCGGCATTACCTCCGCCGGGCCCATGTACACCCAAACGAAGTTCGATTGCTCTCTGGTGGGATATGCGGTGATCTTCACTTTGTCTTTAAAGTTGCTTTCGGCGGGCTCTGACGGCATGTCGACGCAATCGCCGTTGATGTCGAACTTCCACCCGTGGTAGACGCAGCGCAACCCGCACTCTTCGTTGCGACCGAAGAACATGCTTGCTCGACGATGCGGGCAGTAGTTGTCGATAATGCCGACGTCGCCGTTGGTGTCTCGGAACGCGATAAGGTCCTCGCCCATGAGTTTGACGCGAATGGGTGGGCAGTCGGGCTCCGGTAGCTCCTCAGACATGAGCGCTGGAAACCAGAACCGCCGTAGATAGGTACCCATCATCGTGCCAGGGCCAACCCGACACATCAATTCGTTTTCTTCTTGTGTAAGCATTGTTTTCCTCCCCTGTTGTGGTGTGAGGCTAGTCCTCGATAGAAGCATCGTCAAGGCGTCATTTCGCTGAGTGTGCCCTTGCCATCGAAATTCTGGACACCGGCTTTCACCGGTGTGACAATGCCTTCCCTTTTCGTAGCTACAGAACTGGTCGCTGTGTGTGCCAGTCCGTTCGGGCCTGGTATGCGCCACCAATCTGGAAGAGCGTTGCCTCGTCGAAGGGCCGACCCACAAGCTGCAAGCCCACAGGCAGGCCGCTATCGGTGAACCCGCAGGGTATCGACATCGCAGGCACGGCGGCTAGGTTGAACGGCCCACGGTGGGCGCGGATGCCGAAGAACTGCCGCATGACGGCGTCCTTGCTGTCCAGGCCTGTGTCCGTGGCGATAGGCGGTGCCGGTTGCGACTGCGCGGGGGTTACTAGCACATCGACGCCTTCCAACGCTGCCAAGACCTGTCGTCGCATGATGACGCGGAATCGCATCGCCTTCTGGTACAAGTGCGCTGGCATGAGGCTGGCTGCCAGCAATCGACGGCGTGTGGCGAAGTCGTATTCAGCGGCGTGGGCTGCCAACCGTTCGCGATGGACGTAGGCGGCGTCTACGTCTGCTACACCATTGGAGAGCAGCCCACCCTGGGGGAACAGCGGGATAGAGGCTTCCACTACCTCCGCGCCAGCCTCTCGCATGACGGTTACCGCCTCCTCGCACCGCTGTTGTACTTCGCTGTCTACCATGCCGTCGCCAATGGCCTCACGTATCACGCCGACGCGCTTACCTTTCAGTGATTCCAAAGGCTGGTAACTTGGCGGTGACTTGTGGGACGTGTATGCATCGTTGGGATCAAACCCAGCGATGGCCGCGAACACCGTGGCGCAGTCTTCTACCGTGCGCGTCATGGGGCCCGCCTGATCCATCGACCAACTCATTGGCAGAATACCGTGTCGACTCACCCGACCCCACGTTGGGCGAAGGCCCGTGATGCCGCACCATGATGCTGGGCCGCGGATGGAGCCTGACGTGTCCTCACCGATGGCTGCGGCGCACATGGATGCTGCTACCGCAATGCCCGAACCGCTGCTGGACTGACCTGGTTGCCGATCCGTGTCCCAGGGGTTGCGGGGCACGCCGTATGGGTGGTTGATGCTGCCGCCCAGGGCGAACTCGCTCAGGTTGAGCTTTCCTAACAGCACCACGCCTGATTCGCGTAAGCGAGCTACTACAGTGGCGTCCGCCGTTGCCACATCCTTGAGGATGCTGGAGCCTGCGGTGGTTGGCAGTCCCTTGGCGTCCATCTGGTCTTTGACGGCCATCGGAATGCCGTGAAGGGCGCCGACTCGGCGCCCGTTGCTTATCGCAGACTCCGCTTCTCGCGCCGATGCAAGTGCACCTTCGGCGTCGATGGTGATGAATGCGTGGAGTCGCTCGTCCAACGATGCGATGCGGTCGAGGTACGCTTGAGTCAACTCAACAGGGCTGAGTTTCTTCGCATCAAGGAGTCCGGAAAGCTCTGCGACCGATGCATGAATGAGGTCGTCGTTCGCCATGTTATGCCTCTTCCTGAAACCAGAAGACGGAGGCGGGCTCTGTGGTGTCCAGGTCAGGATGATCGAGGGCGGACAGCGCTTCGTTTACGGCGTTCACGCGGTGGGCCACTTCAGGCAGGTCAGCGGGGTCCGCAGGAAGTCCCAGCGATTTGAGCATGGATCCAATCTCTTCAGGAGTGAGGTCTGGCATGGTTTTCTCCCTTGAGCAGGGTTTCGTTGTGGCGGCATGCTATCGCCGCTGCTGCCGAGCGTCAACGAGGGCTCGCCCTCGACCCAAGCTACCTGTGGGCTACAGTATGGTTTGACCCCGGTAAACCGGGACAAGCAGGCTCACTGCGAACCAGAGGCAAAGGTCATATGCTCCATTCATTAGGGTGGAGTCGGAATTTAGGCCTCGCCACATATGGCCTGAGCGATGACACTGTGTAGCTGATATCATTGGTGAAGAGTTGGTAAAGGCCCAGCCCATTCCAGCCGCAGAGAGCCACAGAGATGGGAACACGGACGCTCACAGACAGGATTGCAGGACACATGGACCGCTATTCCGGGTGGTTCATCCTGGCCGTTGGCATCGTGACACTGCTGCTCATCATCCCCATGGTTTTGATGTCGCCCGACGAGTCGGCGTCCGACAACCCCGGCGGACAGGTGTACGAGGTTGCAGACATCATTGAAGCCACGCTGCCACCACGGATACACTCGGCGGGCTTCATCGTTGAAGCGCGAGACGGCGATATCCTGATGCAGGCACCACTGTTCGAGCTATACACCAACTCCCGGAAGCTCCAGGAGACCGATGCCCTGGGTCAGCTCAACCCGCCTGGTCTGCCGGAACAACCGTACCTGTACAACGGCTTCGATACCGATCGACAGCGCCCGATTATTGGCACGTTCAGCATCGCAGACGCCGTGCAGGACGCCCTGACCAGCTTCGGCATGTCTCTTGAGCAGGCAACGGACGACCAGGTCAAAGTGGCCCTGTCCGCCATCCTGGCCGACCCTCGTTTCCTGTTCCTGAAGGAGAACCTGTCTCAGGGCAAGCAGATGGAACGGCGAGCGGTGCTGGGGCAGGAGATCGATTACTGGACATCGCCGGCACTGCTGACGTTCTTCATTGCCGATAACGAGAAGCTGGGCGGCGGCGGTCTGTCCATCGGAACCACCAGCGACCCTGTAACCGAGGGGAAGCAGCATCTGAACCGGAAAGTGCAGGCCCTCTTCCGTGGCGATGAGGAGCACTACGAGCTATGGGGAATTGCTATAGACGCTGGCCTGGAGATCGCCGACGAGGTGAGCACCGCAGTCCCCTTCATCTTCGCCACGTTCGTCATGGTGCTGATAGTCGTGGGCGTCAGCTTGCGGTCGGGCCGCGTGGTGGTGCTCACCGCTATCGGTCTGGTGGCAATGATTATCTGGCTGAAAGGGCTGTCGAATCTGGTGGGACTAAAGTCGTCAACCACCCTTGATTTCATTGTGCCTATCGCCATGATCTCCCTGGGTGCCGACTTCGTTATCCATGCCGTGAACCGCTATCGTGAGGAAACCCCTCATGCGGCGAGTGCTCGGCTTGCCTTCAGACTTGGTATGAGCGGCGTCATCGTGGCGCTTACCCTGGCGATGCTCACCGACTCCGTGGCGTTCCTGGCCAACACCACAGCGTCCATCGAGACGGTAACAGGCTTCGGCATAGGCGCGGGCCTGGCCATTGTGGCCGCGTTCATCATTCTTGGTCTCACAGTGCCTTTGGTGTTGATGCGCCTCGACGCTCGCAGAGAACAGGGCGATTCGTCAGATTCACCAAAGCCTCTTGCAGAATCTCCCCAGTCAGCAAAAGACGCGAGCGTCCCTCAAGGTCGCTTGACCATGTGTGTGGTAGGGCTGGCGCGACGTCGCTACATCGTGCTGCCGCTGGTGGCTGCGTTCACCGTGCTGGCGACCTTCTACGCCTTCAAGCTTGAAGCATCGTTCGAAGTGAAGGATTTCTTCAGGTCGGACTCTGATTTCGCGATGGGTCTGGACAAGCTGGACATGCACGTTGGCGATTCCGGCGGCGAGCCTGCCATCACCTACATCCAGGGCGACCTGACGGATCCGGCGGCGCTGCAGGCCATCCAGGACTTCATGGTGCGCCTGGGTGATAGCCCCATGGTGGCCAAGAACGAGGAGGGTGGAGCTACCTTGAACGGACGGCCCATCTTCGCGGTGCTCAACCAGGTCATGCAGTCGGACTACGCTCGCGAGCAGATAGAGGCGACGACTGGCGTGGCCATCGGCGGCGATGTGGTGGACTTCGTGTACGGCGGGCGTGTTTGGCAGTGGCCCAACTCCCAGGAGCAGCTTACGGCGATCTACGACTACGCGATGGTCAGCGGCGTGCCGCTGAGCCCCACTCGCGATGCCTATGACCACCTGGATGTGGCCGAGACCATCTATCTTGACCCAACAAGCGCGGGGTTGGACGCTACGACTATCACCGTTGGCATTCCCGGCACCAAGAACCAGGAGATCACCGTGGCCTCACGAGACATCATGTTGGCGGAGATTGCACGGCTTGAAGCCTCGTCGGCTATTGCGCGGGCACAGCTCGCTGGCTCGCCATACACCCGTCAATCATCACTGGACGCAACGACGGAGGGTCTGCAGCAGTCGTTGCTGGTTGCCGTGGTGCTCTGCCTGCTGGTGGCTGTAGTCGCGATGCGCTCGGTTCGCTACGGCGTCGTCACGATTATCCCCATTGGGCTTGTAGTGGCGTGGCTCTACGCCTTCATGTACCTCTTCGGGTTCGGGTTGAATTTTGTCACAGCCACCATCGCAGCGGTGTCCGTAGGCGTCGGCATCGACTACGCCATACACATGACGCAGCGGTACCGGGAGGAGTTGGCGAGGAGCGACGACGCCTACCACGCGCTAGGTAGAGCGGCCCATGGAACAGGCGGCTCACTGATAGCCTCTGCAGCTACAAGCATCCTGGGGTTCACCATCATGGCTTTTGCGCCCATGCCTATGTTCTCCTCCTACGGCATACTGACAGCGGTGATGATCTTCCTGGCGGTAACGGCGTCATTGCTGGTGCTGCCGTCGCTGCTGCTGCTCGTAACGCCAAGGGCAGGGCGAGACCCTGCACCCACAATACCTGCGGATACCTAAGGCGGTTCATGGGAATGACCAAGCGTCGGTTCTTAATCGCAATCATAGCGATAGCCGCTTTGGCTGCAATGGCGTGCGACTCGGGGCATCGATTCACCATCATCAATGAGACCGACGATGAGGCGGTGTACATGTGGGACGGAGTCCGTGAAGGCAAGTTGGACGCAGGAGCTACCCAACAACCCGGGCTTGTTTATCAATACGGTGATGGTGGTCAGCCCGTGCGACACACCTTCCAGGCGCTGGACATTGCTGGCAATCTTATCTGCGAATCGATACGTACTGAAGAGCAGTTCAAGCTTCAGGATTGGACGATGCGTATCATCGATGCCAAAGAGTGTGGTGAACCTTTTAGAGGAGCGCAATAGTTGGCTAAAGCCCCTAAGGGGTGGGGTTACTCGTAAAGGGGTAGCGTGCCTCGCTCAAGGTCGTCGCCCACCTTGTCGATGATCATATCCAACATCTCCATGTCCCACTCGGTCACAAAGGTGATGGCCGTGCCGTCGGCCTCCATGCGGGCGGTCCTGCCGATGCGGTGGATATACTCTTCCATGTTCTGAGGCATGTCGTAATTGATGACGTGGGAGACCTCCGGGATGTCCAGGCCTCGCGCTGCCACATTGGTGGCCACCAGCACCTTCAACCTGCCCTCTTTGAACGATTTCATGACGCCGCTTCGCTGTGACTGGGTCATGCCGCCGTGGATGCCTTCAACAGAGATGCGGTCACGTTGCAGCGATTGCACCAGCCTGTCCACGCCTATCTGCGTCTTGCGGAACAGTAGGGCCTTGCCGCCGTTGAGTTGCGTCTGCAGGAAGCTTGAAAGGCCTCTGACTTTGTCCTTGTCCCAGACCTCAAAGTAGACCTGCTTCACCTTTGGCGCCGTCTCAACTTCGCCGCCGACTTGAATCCACTCAGGCGATTGGAGGTGTCGATGGACGATTCGGCGCACCGTTGCGTGCATGGTGGCTGAGAACAAGGACGTCTGACGCGCCTTGGGGGTCTGTCGAAGGATGCGCTCGATGTCGGGTAGGAAGCCGATGTCCAGCATCTCGTCGGCCTCGTCCAGAACAATCATGTTGACGTTGCCCAACGACAGTGTCCTGCGACTGAGGTGATCGAGCAGCCTGCCTGGTGTGCCGACGACGATGTGTGCGCCGTGTTCCAGGGCTGTTATTTGTGTGGTGATGGTCTGTCCGCCGTAGCAGGCGACCACTCGGAGCTTCTTGAACTCGCTGAGCTTGGCTATCTCGTCGCGAACCTGCACGGCAAGCTCACGGGTCGGGGCCAGCACAAGGCCCTGTACGCGCTGTTTGTTCACATCGACACGTTCCACCATGGGTATGCCGAAGGCGGCGGTTTTGCCGGTTCCGGTCATTGCCTGGGCGACTACGTCCGTCCCCGTCAGCATCGTGGGGATGCATTGTTCCTGCACGGGCGAGGGATTCTCGTAGGCCATGTTCTTGAGGGCACATGCCATGTCGTAGCTGACAGCCAGGGAACCGAAGTAGTATGCGCCGTCTGCTGCCGCTTCAACCTCGGGTCGAGCCTGCGGAGTCTGCTGGCGTGGAGGTCGTTGTTGGCTGGGCGCGGCTTTGGTCTCTTGAATATCGTTGGGTTTAGTCCCAGACACACCGGCGGTATTACTCGCTGCAACATCACCGGCTTTAGTCCCAGACACACCCGAGGGTTGATTCACCGGCGCATTTGCCGGACGTTGAGGGCGACGCGGTTGTGGCGGGCTTGGGGGCCTGGTACCTTGTGCCGGGGCAGCCTGTTGTGATCTGCCCTGCCCGTTTGGGCGTTGCTGAGGTCGAGGTGCCTGTTGAGGCCTCTGTGTTTGCGTGGTCGCTTGGGGCGTAGGAGAAGCTGCCTGAGCCGCTTCGGGCTGTGTTTCTTGTTTAGACTTTCGACCCCACCAGAGGAAACCTCGACGTTTCTTTTGCTCTGGCTGCGGGGTAGTGGGGATATCGGATGTTATGACGGTGTCCTTTCCTGGTGCCGGGAACTCTGGGGTGGCAGGAGGGCTTCAAACGTGATGGGCCTTGATGGAGCGGAGAGGTATCCTGTGATGCGTTTCCGCGGGTCTCTTGATGAAGTCTGTCCTGGCGCATTGCACCTATGTTCTATTGTCGTGTGAAAACGATGTTTTGGCAAGGCGCGTAACGCCCCTACGCGAGGCATGAAGCTTGACTCCCTACCTGGCCGTCGTACAATAGCGAAGGCCAAACCCGTATCTACACTACACCTGTGAGGCATGACTAATGGGAGCTACTGAGACCCTTGCACGATTCGCCCTGAATACACCCTCTTCGGCAATTCCGGATCCAATCCTCCACGAGGGGAAGCGGTGCATCATCAACTATTTGGGCGTGGCACTGTACGCCTCCGCAGACCCATCCATGCAGATTCTCACAGGCCTGTTTGAGGAAGAGGGCGGCAACCCGCAGGCGGCCCTCATCGGTAGCGACATGCGCACCAGCCTCCAAAACGCGGCGTTGGCCAACGGCTACCTGGCCCATCTTGAGGACTACGACGACACACACTTCCCAACGGTCATCCACCCCTCTGCACCCACAATCCCCGCTGCGATAGCGGTAGGCGAGCGACAAAATGCGTCTGGCCTCGATGTACTGACGGCCACGGTGTTGGGCGTTGAGGCGTGCTGCCGCATCGGCCTCTCGGTGCACCCGCACCACTACAATGCAGGCTGGCACATCACAGGAACCTGCGGCGTCTTCGGCTCCGCCGTGGCAACAGGTCGATTACTTGGCCTGGACGAAGGACAGATGATCAACGCCCTCGGCATCGCAGGGACACAGGCGGCAGGAGTCCGTGAGACCTTCGGCTCCATGTCCAAGCCCTTCCACGCCGGGCGCTCTGCCCAGAGCGGCGTACTGGCTGGCCTGCTGGCGGGTCGCGGGTTCACGTCCACATCAGAAATCCTTGAGGGAAGACGCGGCTTTGCTGCGGTGCTCTCGACCGCTTCCGACATGGCGCAGGTGACCGATGCTCTTGGCGAGCGATGGGAGTTGCCAAACAACGGCCTGAAGCCCTACGCATGCGGCGTGGTGAGCCACCCGCTTATCGATGCCATGATTACTATGCGTAACACCCACGGCGTGAAAGCTGAAGACGTGCTTGCCATCACGGCCAACGTTCAGCCTCTGGTGCTGGAGTTGATGGACAGGCAGCACCCACGCATCGGGCTGGAAGGCAAGTTCTCGCACCAGCACTCCATGGCTGTGGGGCTTGTTGATGGCGGCGCATTCCCCGCTCAGTACACCGATGAACGGGTGTTGGATCCGACCATCATCGCGTTGCGAGATAAGATCAAGGCCACCGTTGACCCCAAGATGCCTGAGGACGCTGCCGAGGTGACCGTCATGCTGAAAGACGGCCGCTCCATCACGGAGAAGGTCGACCACGCCACCGGAGCTCCGGAGAACCCCTTGTCTGACGCACAACTTAAGGACAAGTTTCGTAACCTGGTCGGCAGGGTGTTGTCCAAGGATCAGGGGGAGAAGCTGTTGGCGAGGCTTTGGGACATCGATAAAGTGGAGAACGTCGGCGAGATCATGGCGCTGGCCCGGCCCTAGTTGTTATATGTGCAACCACGCGCCGAACAACCAGGCTCCGCCGGCCATTGCCCATGTACCGAACCACACCATCTCGTCGTCTGGTATCACGTCCAGACCAAAGACGGCTAGGGGGATTGCGAAGACCACGCCCACACTCAGCGTCGGAGCTATGACCAGCTTCAACTGCGCGTACAGGCTGGTGCACCGGCCTAAAGCAATCCACGCAGCAACCGCTAGGAACGGCAATATTGCCAGCAACGCCTGCGGCTCGTGCACCAATGACCGCTGCACATCCGACGTAGCCAACGCGTCGAGCGAGTACCCGTTTGCCGACCCCGCTGCAATCCACATCGATACCACCCACGCCACGAACGCCGCTTGCAGCAGTATCCCTACGTTGAAGAAAACGCGACCCGACTCCACCCATCGCCCGTGGAAGACATGGTCGGTGCTTACTACGGCGGCGCGCGTCAGCAACACCGTCATCAACCCACCGATGGCGTCGCGACCGATGTCTTCTATCGACGCTGTCCTGCCGGACACGAAGCTCTGGTGTACTTCGTCGATGACGCCGTAGACCATTGCCACGCCAAACGCTGTTCCAACGACCACTGGCCATCGCCAGGTGAAGGTGCTGCTAATGGCCAGGTAGGTGAGGCCCGTCAGGATGCCAAACGCGGTTCCGTGGAATATCCACTGGATGCTCCACTTTGGGAAGATACCCAGGAACTTGGACGCGGAGCCAATACTCTCCGGCGACGAGTTCTGGGAGATGTAGAAGATGAGGCCCATCCACGCAGCCACCGCACTCCAGGCACCTATCGATAGCGGGACGCGGTAGGTGTGGAGCGCATCTTTGATGCTGGGGTCTGGGCGGTTGAGTGAGGTCAACTCGATTTGCTCCACCACCAGCTTGGGGCTTTACGCTTATCGGCACCAAGCCAGTTGTTGATCGCAAGCATCAGCCTGCGTAACTGCGTAGAAGCTAGTCTCAACCACACTCGATTGCCTACTTTGGTGAAGTCGCGGTTGTAGGGGCAACCCCGGATGCAGATGGAACACTCGGCGTTCTGATTGGCCCAAAACCCAAAGCACCTCTCGGCATCCGTCGTCCACTTCACTACTCCCTGGATGTTCGATTGGTTGTGCACCTCACTCGATGGCGAGCCAAACGCAATGGCCTTGGGTGGGCAAGCGTCGGCACACTTACGGCAGCCGTTGCAGAACGCTTGGACGCCCAGACTTCGTGGCGAGTCATGGTCGAGAGGAAGGTCGGTGAATATCTTGCTGATGCGCACCCTCGGCCCAAACTCCTTGGTGATGAGCAGCCCGTTTCTGGCGTACTCGCCCAGGCCGGCCTTGATGGCGTAGGGAATGGAGAGGGCTGTGTCGTTCTGGCTGGGGACGGCGCGGTAGCCCAGGTTCTGGATGTATTGCGCAAGGGCAAGGAGGACAGCTGCGTCTTGCGAGTAACCAAGGCCTGTAGCCGCGCCGCTCAACGCCGATGGCACGGTGGCGATGAGGCTCTGATCCATCTTCTTAGCAATGACAATGACGTTCGGGAGGTCTGTCGGCAGATCTGCGGGCTTTGCCGTGCCTTGCTTCCGACTGTACCTGTGGGAGTACACCCAGCGTTCATCGTAGTCGGTGACGCCAATCAGGTCTGCGCCAAAGAGAGCCGCAACACGTTTGAACTCCCTGGTGGTGGCTGCGGTGTCATCCACGGCAACTTTGGCATCAGCCGGTGGTTCCTGGAGGGTGAACGTGTCCAGAAATCCCTCGCGTCGGTCCTCATCTTCCTTCAACCCCGTGAAGATGTCAGACACGTGCCATGCGGCGTTGCGCAGGGCGTAGTCGCGTTGGGTGAAGCCGTCCACCGGACGGACATCGCCGGAAGGGTCACCGTAGGACCGGAAGAACCGCTCCGATTTCTCACTCCGCACCGTCTCGTCCCAATTGGCACGATTGAAGATATCATCGCGCTGGCTGAACCGCTGAAAATTCGGCAGCACTGGCAACACGATAGGTTCACGGTCGTTTCCTGGGCCTTCGCTCATGGGGGTAGCATAACAAAAAAGCCCCCTCACTGAGGGGGCTTCTTGTTTGCTCTGTTTTCTGGCGACCCCGACGGGATTCGAACCCGTGATCTTCGCCGTGACAGGGCGATATGTTGGGCCACTACACCACGGGGCCGCGCACTACCTATCGTAGCTGTCGCATAGGGAGAGTGTCAAGGGAGTTGGCACCCGGAAAGCGGCTTCACCGCATTCTCGTCATTCCGGCGGAGGCCAGAATCTAGGCTCTGGTATCCCATCATTCCTGGACACCAGCTTCCACTGGTGAGATGAGCGCTTTTCCCATGGGTACTGGGAAAAGCTACTGGCCCTTCTCCATCTGCTCCCGCTGCCACGCGTAGTCCACTTTGTCGTCGTAGAACTTGTCTGGGTGCTCAACAGCCCAAATCTGCTTACGGATGTTGAAGTTGTCTGGCTCAATCGCCACACCCTCGCGCCATGCGGCCATCGCCTCGTCCGTCTTGCCGTCCTGGTAGAGCGCCAGGCCACGGCGGAAGTGCTCCAACGCCTCGGGGTGCTTGATGACCTTCTCGGCTTCAGCTTCGGAGAGCGTCGACAGCTCATCGAGGGATGGTTCTGCCCCCCAAGACTCCGCCAGCGCGAGGTGCTCCGGCCTGTGGATATCGAAGCCACCGCGCTTGATGTAGCGCACCGTACCCTGCTCGTCCACGAAGACGGCATTGGGGATGGCTTTGCAGCCCAGCGCCTGACCAACACGGTTTTCAGCGTCCACCACTGTGGTGAAGGTTGTACCAGCTTTGTCCGTGTAGCGTGTGGGTAGGTCCGGGCCCTGGGCATCAACTGCTATGGAAAGGAACTCCATACCCTGGGGGTTGTGCTTCTCGTAGTACTCCTGCCAGACCGGCAGTTGTTCACGGCAGGCTCACCATGACGCCCACATGAACAGGATGTGCTTCTTGCCCCGGAAGCTGGCCAGCGATACTTGCTCGCCAGTCAGACTTGGGAGCGTGATGTCAGGAATCTGATCGCCCACGTCAATATAGGCTGCTGGCTGTGTAGCCATGCTGTTCCCCCCTTGAAGTGATTGGTGTGTGTCAGGCCGACGGCCTGCTTTTAGAATGCTCAGCCAAGGCCATGGTACCCAATGACCACTTCTTCGCCGATGAGCATGACGGGGGTGATGGGTTCACCGTTGGAGAGCTTGAGCAGCGCCTCTTTGGCGCCTTCAACCTCGTCGATGTCGATCTTGGTATATGTCTTGCCTTCATCGTCCATCTCTGACATTGCTGCGTCAGAGTAGCTGCAATCCTTTTGCGTGTAGATAGTTATCGTTGCTGTTTCCTGGGTCACATCCGCACCTCAATTACCTGGTTTCTTACTGGGTATGATACCTATCGGCGTCAAGAGGTGCAAAGTTCCCTCTCCTGCGCCTATACATGAGCGCGATAAGAGACCTGGAAATCACAGGGAAACCCTCCGATAATTGAGTAGCTACACCCAGAAAATATGATGATAATTTAGTGGTAATCACCTAATTGTGAACCGATATATTGACGAATAACATGAGAAATACTATTATTGATTTAGAGAACATCTCTTAATTTATATTAGATTATTGGAGGTCATCGCCATGATGAACACAATGCCTTACCTGCTCTCTTCTACTACTGATGACCTTCTGCGTGCTACGCGCAAGTTGGAGCAGGCGACAAAAGAGTCGTGGAGCATGAACTGGTCACAGTTTGCTTTGCAGTGTCCCCACAAGGTGGTGGTCAACTCAACCTTCGTTTTGAATAACTCGCTGGAATCCATCCACCGCTATGTGGAAGCCCAACACGCCCTTGCGAAGGGCAAGTCCAAGAGGTAGTATTGTCACTCGCACAGGCACGTTAACCCCAGCTTTTGTATGAATTACGTGAATGTCTGTGCCTCACAACTTATGACTGAAGATCGTAACGTAGGAAAATACCCCGTGAGCGTGGCCTCAAACCTCACGGATGTCGCCGAACATCGCCTAAGGGCGTTTGAGACGGCTGGTTTGTTGGAGCCTCAAAGAACAGAGGGTGGCACCAGACTCTACTCGGACGCTGACCTAGAATTGATTCAGAGGATTGCTGAGTTGGCTGATAAAGGTATCAACTATGCAGGTATCCGCGAGGTCCTGGAAATCATCGGTGACGATGAGGAGACCGGAGAAGCTTCGGACTCAGAATAGACGCGCACAAGGTTGAACAAACTAAAGAGAAAGCCCTCCGATAAGTCGGAGGGCTTTCTCTTTGAAACTACATATCCATCTTCTTTTCGCCAGAGAGATAGGCTACCGGCTCTTTGGCGAATGCTACCCTGCAGCCTGGCCCGCAGAAGTAGTACACGGTTTCGCCAAACATGTGGGTGCCGCCGGGGGACTTCTTCACGCCCACAGTCATGCCGCAGACCGGATCTAACGCCGTCTCGTTTTTACCGAATAATCCGAGAATCTTTGGACTCATTGTCTTCCTCCTATACTTTTTCTGCCTTGCCGCCGTTTGATCCTTCTACAGGCTCAGGATGAACGAGGCTTGATACTGGGTTAACTATCTGCTTCGTCAGCAAGAAGTGGCTCAACCGCCTGGCTTGAAACGCTTTAGTCGCAGTGAGTTGGTGATGACGGACACGGAACTGAATGCCATTGCTCCCGCCGCCAGCATGGGATTCAGGAACCCAAGTTCACCGAACATGAACTCCAGACCGCTTGGCACGCCGTTCCCCCACGTAGTGAACACCGGATAGAACGCACCTGCTGCGATGGGGATCAGGGCCGTGTTGTAGAAGAATGCCCAGAACAGGTTCTGTCGGATCGTGCGAATGGTTGCGCGACTCAAGTTGAACGTGGTCAACAGACCATGCAGGTCGCCGCGCAGTAGCGTCACGCCTGCCGATTCCATCGCTACGTCGGTGCCTGTGCCCATCGCGATGCCGATGTCCGCCTGGGCCAGCGCGGGTGCATCGTTGATGCCATCGCCCACCATTGCCACGGCCAGTCCCTCGGCTTGCAGCTCCTTGATTTTCACCGACTTGTCCTGTGGCATCACGTCAGCCACTATGCGGTCGATGCCTACTTGCTTCGCGATGGTCTCCGCCGTTTTACGATTATCGCCCGTTAGCATCACCGGTTCCATCCCCATCGCCCGGAGCTTAGCCATGACCTCTGCCGCTTCCGGCTTGATGGTGTCTGCGATGGCGACGATGCCAATCAAAGTGTCATCTGCGGCGATGTACACCGGCGTCTTGCCGCTTGTTGCCA
This sequence comes from Dehalococcoidia bacterium, assembly GCA_029936935.1. Lineage (GTDB taxonomy): Bacteria > Chloroflexota > Dehalococcoidia > Lucifugimonadales > UBA1127 > UBA1127. Next base: position 23,824 of record JAPYRQ010000018.1, read on the forward strand.
GGGCTTCTGTTTCAGCAGCGGTCTCTCCCAACCCAACATTGCGCGATGCCATCATGACGCTGTTGCCAATGGCGATCATGGTGCTGCCAACCTTGGCGACGATGCCCTGACCGGAAATCGCTTCGAAGTCGGTTGGCTGTTCAAGCTCGATGGTGCGCTCTTCGGCTGCCGTGACCAGCGCTTCACCCAGGGCATGCTCGGAGCCTCGCTCTGCGGACGCGGCCAGTCGAAGCACTTCGGCTTCGGTGACACCTATCGGGATGATGTCCGTCACGGATGGTTTGCCGACCGTCAGCGTGCCGGTCTTGTCGAGCACGATGGTTTGGATTTCACCCGCTCGCTCCAGTGCTTCCGCGCTCCGTATAAGCACGCCGTTTGCCGCGCCGATGCCCGTGCCAACCATGATGGCCGTTGGTGTGGCCAATCCCAGGGCGCAGGGGCAGGCGATGATGAGCACTGCTACGAACGTGAGCATGGAGTAGGTCAACGAGGGCGATGGTCCAAACGTGAACCAGAGTATGAATGCCAGAGAAGCTACGCCGACGACTATAGGCACAAAGTAGGATGCCACCAGGTCGGCCATCTTCTGGATAGGTGCTTTGGAACTCTGGGCCTCTTCAACCAATCGAATGATTTGGGAAAGCGCAGTGTCTGTGCCCACCTTGCCCGCGCGGAATGTGAAGCTGCCGGTCCTGTTGGTGGTTGCGCCGAAGACATGGGCTCCAGCTGCCTTCTCCACCGGGAGACTCTCGCCCGTGAGCATGGACTCGTCTACCTCAGAGGCGCCGTCGATGACCGTGCCGTCTACGGGGATATTTTCACCAGGTCTGACAACAATGAGGTCGCCGACAAATACTTGCTCAACGGGGATGTCTTCTTCCTTCCCATCGCGCAAGACCCGCGCCGTCTTGGCTTGCAGCCCCATGAGTCGGCGTATGGCTTCGGAGGTCTGGCCCTTCGCCTTCGCTTCAAGATATCGCCCGAGTAGGATGAGACCAATGATGATGGCAGCAGTATCGAAGTAGACTGCCGATTCCACGCCTCGCGCTTCAAAGAAACCCGGAAATACGGTCACAGCAGCACTGAACGCGTACGCGGTGCCCGTGCCTATCGCGATGAGCGTGAACATGTTGGACGTGCGGTGGCGAACGGCGCCGAGGCCTGAGGTGAAGAAATCCCAGCCAGTCCAGAAGATGACCGGCGTTGCCAGTGACCAGAGAGTGTAGTGGTTTTGCAGGAAGTCCGGCATCCAGGGAAACAGGTCCTCCAGCGTCCCCATCAGGATCACCAGGCCAAGGGTCAACGAGACCGCCAGCTTGTTCCGAAGCTCACGTACCTCGTGGGTCTTGGACAACCGCTCGATCTCCTCTTCGTTCGTGGTACCGTCGCCAACCACCCCTGACATGATGTAACCGGCGTCCTCCACGGCCTTGCGAAGTGAATCCAGCGAGACCACACCCGGCATGAACTCTACAGAGGCCTTTTCCGTGGCAAGGTTGACCTGGGCTTTCTGCACTCCGGAAACGCCACTAAGCGCATGTTCCACGTGCATGATGCATGCGGCGCAGGTCATCCCACCAATGGTGATGCTGGTCTTCTCCATAGGGACACTCTGGCCCGCGGCCTCAACTGCGGCGCTTAACGCGTCAGGCGTGGGCGGGTTCTTCGATGACACTGCCAGTGTGGCTTCGGCGGTTACCAGGTCCACGTGAGCGCTCTCCACGCCAGGAACGCCCCGCAGCGCCTGGGCAACACCTTCCGCACTGGCGTCGTCCGTCAGCCCTATGATGGGGAGTATCAATGCATTTTGTGTTGTCGTCATAACTGTTTCCTTTGGCCTGGGCCTAACTACTTGTTTGAGAGTGCGTACAACTCTTCCAGTTCCTGGATGACCTCTTCTGCGTTCCCTTCTTTGATGGCATCTATCACGCAGGAGTGCAGGTGGCCGTCCAGGAGGACGCCCTCCATCTTCTCCACAGCCTTCCGCACTGCATACAACTGCTTCAGGATGTCTACACAGTACTGTTCTGCCTGCACCATTTTTCTGATGCCTTCCAGGTGACCCTGGATATAGTTGAGTCGTTTTAACGCTTCGTCTTTTGGTGCTGTCAACATGCCTGTTCCCCTTTTACCCATACCCCCCGGAAGGGGGTCTACAGGTATACTACTCCGCAACAAATGCCCGGTCAAGAAAGTGCGAGGAGAGTGTGGTGAACACCAATATATTAATCGTGCGGGTCGTGTAGAATATCCGACGATGATTCTTGACTACGAACTCGCCACATTCATTGCGATTATTGCAATCGTTCTCGTTGCAGGCACTATAAAAGTGACCCTTGGCGTCGGCTTTGCGCTGGTTGCCACGCCACTGCTGTTGCTGGTCATGGATGCCGATGCAGTGGTGGCGTTCATCGCCCCGTTGATCTTCCTGCAGGACATCATCATCCTTCGACAGACCTGGAAGCACGTCCCCTGGCGCAGTGCAATATTCCTGGCCATCTCGGCCATCATTGTGGCCCCTTTTGCAGCGCTCCTGCAGACGGAGTTGGATCCTGACACTCTTCAGGTAACCATATCTCTGATTATCATCTCTGCCGGTGTCATCCTTCTGTCTGGCGTGAAGTTCTCCATCAAGAATGAAACGAGCGCATTGATAGTGGCAGGCGGAATCAGCGGAGCATTATTCCCATTGGCAGGCATATCCGGGCCTCCGGTGGCCCTGCTTCTTGTGAACCAGCGATGGGAAATGACTACGATGCGCGCCGTCCTTGCTGCCTTCCTGGTTGTGCTGGAAGCAGTGACTATCATCACCTTCGCTTTGCAGGGCGTAGTGGACGGCGAATCTTTGGCCCTTGATGCGATGATGCTCCCGGTGTTGGCAGTAGCGGTGGTGTTTGCAACCATCCTCTTGAGGCACATCGATTCGGATCGTTACCGGAAGGCAGTGACCGGTGTGATTGTGTCGTCTGCAGCGCTGGGTCTGATCAGCCTTATCGTCAGTTCCCTATAACGCGCGCCTATTCGGAAGCTCGCTCCGTGGTACACTTGGGACAGGTGCAATTTCCCCAGCGCTATCCTTAATACTGATTCCTCCGTTTTACTTCATGACCCTATCCACGGATATGGTGTGGATATCGGAAGGAACCGTCCGTATTATTCCAATGTTTTACTCCACAAAGGCACCAGGAGGCGAAGCCTGTGAGCCCAAAGCGACGTTCAGAACAACCCCGAGAAGTCCCTCTACTGGTGCGACGCGACATTGTCGTGTTCCCGAATGCCGTGGCCCAGGTCATGGTGTTCCGCGCGTCCTTCCAAAAGGTCATCGACGATGCGATGGCAAATGACCGCGTCATTGCTGTGGTTGGACGGAGGAATGTCCGGCAACGGGAGTTCCTGCCGAGCGATCTTTATGAGACAGCCACCCTCGCTACCATCTCCCGCGTGCTGCGGATGCCTGACGGCTCTGCCAGCGTAGTGCTGGAGGGTTTCCGACGGGTGCACATCGATGAAGTCACCTCCACAGAACCCTTCTACAAGGCAATGGTCACGCCGTTGGACGAACCCCGTAGCCGCTCGCTGAAGTCAGAGGCTGCCATGCGTGTAGTCGTCGACCTCTTTGGCGAGGTGTCCAGAAGCTCGCAATCGGTTGGTGAAGACGACTACATCTCGGCGCTGAACGCCACGAACAACGGGACCCTTGCAGACTTGGTGGCTAATGCACTGCAACTCAGCATCCCCCAATCACAGGAAATACTTGAAGAGCTGAGCCCAACCAAGCGGTTGGATCTGGTTCACCGCATGCTCGCACGGGAAATGGAAGTCCTGAAGCTGCAGACCAAGATGCAGGCTGAAGTGCAGGCAGAGATAGAGAAGACTCAACGTGAACACATATTGCGTGAACACCTGCGGGTGATTCAGCAGGAGCTTGGTGAGGTGGACCCCACGCACAAGGAAGCGCTGGATATACGCACCAAGATTGAAGAGTCCGGAATGCCTGAGGACGTTCAGAAGAAGGCGCTGGAAGAGATGGAGCGGTTGGCGCTCATTCCCAGCATGTCGCCGGAGTCTGCGGTTCTGCGCAACTACCTGGACTGGTTGGTTGCCCTGCCGTGGGGCGAGGCTGAAGCCGACAACCTGGACACGGTGAACGCTGCAAAGGTCCTGGATGAGCACCACTACGGCCTCACCAAGGTCAAGGAGCGCATACTGGAATACATGGCTGTGCGCAAGCTTTCTGAAGGGAAGCTCCACACGCCGATACTCTGCTTTGTTGGCCCTCCCGGCGTCGGCAAGACATCCTTGGGTAAGTCTATAGCAGAGGCACTGGGCCGCCCGTTCGTTCGGATGAGCCTTGGCGGCGTCAGAGACGAAGCGGAGATCAGAGGCCACAGGCGCACCTACGTGGGTTCGCTGCCTGGCAGGATCATTCAGACCATGAAGCAGGCCGGCGCGGTCAACCCGGTGTTCGTCCTGGACGAACTCGATAAAGTGGGAGCCGACTTCCGTGGCGATCCTTCATCGGCGTTGCTGGAAGTCCTTGACCCTGAGCAGAACCACGCCTTTAGTGATCACTACTTGGAAATCCCTTACGACCTCTCGAAGGTGCTCTTCATCGCCACGGCAAACGTGCTGGATACGGTGATCCCTGCACTGCGAGACCGACTTGAAATCATTGAGCTTCCGGGCTACACGGAAGAAGAGAAGATCAAAATCGCCCAGCGGTTCCTCGTGCCCAAGCAGACCCATGAGAACGGGTTGGATGAGCACAAGGTCGACTGGGGATCTGAGGCGCTACGGAAGCTGGTTCGTGGATACACCCATGAAGCAGGAGTCCGAAACCTGGAGCGAGAGATTGGCAGCGTGTTCCGCAAGGTAGCCAAGACGGTAACCGATGGCAAAAAGCCACCTGCGCGGATCAATACGGGCTACCTGACAAAGGCGCTGGGGCCCGAGCGGTATTCCTGGGGTGCGGCAGAGGCCGAGGATGAGGTTGGCGTTGCCACCGGGGTTGCCACAACGGCCGTTGGCGGCGATGTCCTTGCTGTAGAGGTCACACTTATGGACGGTAAGGGAGACCTGATGCTGACGGGGTCTCTGGGCGATGTCATGAAAGAGTCCGCCCAGGCAGCATTGAGTTACACTCGGGCGCGGTCAGAGAACTTGAAACTACCGCCAAAAGTATTTGAGAAGCACAACATCCATATCCACCTCCCATCGGGTGCAGTCCCCAAGGACGGCCCCTCCGCCGGAGTGACTCTGGTTACGGCGTTGGTGTCCGCTTTGGGTGGCCGAGCCGTGCGCAAGGACGTGGCAATGACCGGTGAGGTCACGCTACGAGGCCGTGTGTTGGAAGTCGGCGGCATCAAGGAGAAGGTACTGGCCGTGCATCGTGCCGGCATCAAGACCTTCATCCTGCCCAAGAAGAACGACAAAGATTTGCTGGATGTCCCGGCCCAGGTGCGAAAGTCGCTGACCTTCGTGCCTGTGGACACCGTGGATGAAGTACTGGCAGTGGCTCTCGTGCCCCAATCACCTGCCCAACCCTAGGAGGATGCTGTGAACTGGTTAGATATCGTCATCATCGTAACCATGGGCATTGCGGCGCTCATGGGCTATAAGACCGGCGTCATCAAAGGATTTCTCAGCATCATCGGTATCATCGTCGGTGTAGTGCTGGCAGGACAGTTCGGCGACACCGTTGGCGACAAGATGACCTTCATCGACAACCCTGACGGCGCGACGATTGCCGGGTATGCGGTAGTGTTTGGCGCCGTGTTCATAGGCGCATTGATTGCCGCCAGTGTTCTGCGTAAGCTTCTAGACTTCATCCTGCTGGCTTGGGTGGACAATCTGGGTGGCGCAGCCCTGGGCATCGGCGCATCGGCCATTGTATGGACGGGTGCCATTGCTGCTGCAGGCTCGTTCCCCGTTGGCTTTTTGAATGATGCCGTCGAAGGATCGAAGTTGGCTCCTGACCTGGCAGACAAGGTACCCTTCGTCCTTGACCTGCTTCCGGAGGAGTACAGCGATGTCCTCTCCTTTGTTGAGGGCACCGATCTACCTATCCCAACGGTGAGTTTGTCTGGCGTTGAAGTGAAGGAAGCATCCGCTAGCGGGATTACGCTGGGTGTGACGCTTTCCATCGACAACCCTAACCGCTTTGGCGCTAGCCTCTCGGATATCGAATATGAGATCTACCACAATGAGGGCGGCACTCGGACTCTCTTAGCTGCTTCTTCCCTGCGCGACATCCGGATGGATGCCAACGCGGTCACGGATATTGAGCTTGAATGGGTAATCGATACTGCAGAGGCGCTCGACTCAGCCAGCACGATAAGGAGCATTATTGCTGGTGAGAGCGTGGATGTGACCATCAAGGGCGAGGTGATTGCAAAGTTCTTGTCGATCACTGTGCCCGTCCCCTTCAGCTTTGATACGCAGATAGTGTAACGCCACAGAGGGCTCGGACTTGCGGCCCCTCAAGGAACCTGAGAAGATAGTTCTACCTGGTAGAACAACCAATGGCACAGCGGGCGAGGCTCGCAGGAGCGTGAAACGTGTTCGGACTATTTAGAGGCGGTCTCGGCGGACCTGAACTCATCGTGATTTTGTTCATCGTGCTGTTGCTCTTTGGCAGCACTCGATTGCCGAAGCTGGCAGGCTCTATGGGCAAAGCCATCAAGGAGTTTAAGAAGACCGCGAACGGGGCGTTGGATGACCCCGCTCCCAAAACTACGACACGGAAGTCACGAGCCAAGACTCCAAAGTCGTAAACGCCCTCAACCACCAATAGAAATTAAAACGCCCCGCTATCCTTGATACGTTCAGGAAGGCGGGGCGTTTGCTATTCTCGAATACATCGCTATTGCGACTAGGGCTCCTTCGCCTTCAACACAGCAACCCCCAGCGACCCCGGCCCCAGGTAGGTACCCAACACCGGCCCAAACCTGCTGACTACTATGTCTGCTTCCGGTACCTGCTGCGCCATGGCGTCTGCAATGATAGAGGCGTCATCCGCTGAATCACTCGACATAACACCCACGGCTTCAAGCGGCGCCAGCGCTGAGGTGATGGCAGCTATACGCTCCAGCCCCTTGGCGCGGGTTCGTACTTTCTCAACGGGGTGGGCAACACCCTCGTGCAGGGTGAGGATGGGTTTGATGCGTAAAAGCGAACCGAGCAGCGCCTGGGCCTTCCCGATTCGACCACCCTTTTCAAGGTACTCCAGCGTCTCCACCACACCGTAGAAGCTCGCCCGTTCTGAGGCGCTATGGGCTTCTGCAACGACTTCTGCCAGCGAAGCGCCGCTCTGTGCGACCTTAGCAGCAGCGACGGCGATGAGTCCCAGGGCCAGCGAGGCCTGCAGCGTATCAACGACTTCAATGACATCGCTGGCCAGCTCGGTCACAGCTAATTGCGCCGAGTTTACCGTGCCGCTGACTTTGGACGAGATATGCACAGAGACAATGCCGTCTGCGTCTTTGAGGAGTTCTTGGTACGCCTCCATGAACACGCCCACCGCGGGCTGCGATGTCTTTGGCAGTTCAGATCTGGAGACCAGCCGTTGATAGAACTCGTCGGCCTGGATGGTGACCCCGTCCAGGAACTGGTCATCGCCGAAGTGCACGTTGAGTGGCACCACAGTAATGCCCATCTCCTGAGCAAGAGCCGGAGGCAGGTCTGCCGTGCTATCCGTTACGATTCTGACGGCCATAGGTTGCTCCTTAAAACAGTGAGAGACCGAAAGGTGTACAAAAGGTGTGGAGTAGATTATATATCACTGCGCAAGAGGTAAGGGCGTAAGGTGCAGTCGCGCTACTTGAACGTCCCCAAAACACGATAAGTATTGCTGGTGGTCGCCACAACGTCCACATCCCAGCCAAGCGTGTCCAAACGCTTGCCAAGCTCTGCCAGGTCATGGTTGACCTTGATGATGGTGAACTCGCGACCGTCCGTCAGATGACGGGTGTCGCCGCCACCCCCGGGGCCGACTGCGTGGCTGTCCACGATGAGGACACGGCCGTTCGGTTTGAGGGACTTCGCAATGAGGCCCCAAAACGCCTCGAATCGCTCCATCGGTACGTGGGAAAGCCAGAACGCTGCGAAGACGAGGTCGTACGTGCCAGGCAGTTCAAGGTTGAAGATATCCGCTGTCACGCGGGAGACGCGTGGGTCGCTGATTCTATCGACGCTTATGGCATGCATCTCAGGCGAGGAATCGACCGCCGTGATGGAATCTGCGTAATCCAGCAGTCGCTTCGTCCAGAGCCCTGAGCCGGATGCCATCTCCAAACATGAGCCAACGTGGGGGCAGTCTTTCATGATGGTGTTTGCCAGGTTCTCCCAATGCTCCTGGTCATAGACCTGTCCGTCATAGTCGCCAGCTAATTCGCGGTAGAAGTCGATCTGTTCCTTGATCAAAGACTCGGTATCCATAATGTCCTTCTCTAATTTCAATCGTTAGATGAGGGTAAGGCCACCGCAGCATGGGTCCAGGGCGTCGCCCTGCTATTCGATGGAGACCAGGTAGTGGTAGTGGGGTTGGCCGCCGTGTATGGCCTCAACCTCCGTGCCGGGGTGGGCGGTCCGCAGGCCCTCCACCGCATCGTTGGCTTCCTCTTCTGAGATATCGTCGCCCCAGTAGAGCGTGACCAGTGATCCAGCTTCGGGAGCAGCGGCATGTACCAACGATATCAGGGCATCGTGATGCGAGGCTGCAGTCTCAACCAGCTTTCCTTCCAGCAGACCCATGACCTGCCCGCTCTGCACCTGTGCCCCGTCCACCTGGGCGTCACGCACCGCTGTGACTACCTCGCCACACAGCAACGTAGATACGCTGCGAGTCATGGTTTCGGCGTTGTCCTCGATGCTTTCTTCCGGCGAGTACGCCAGCATCCCGGCGATGCCCTGTGGCAGCGTCTTGCTGGGGACAACGAGCACTGGGATGGTCGCTAGCTCTGCCGCCTGCTGCGCTGCGGGCACCACGTTGGAGTTGTTCGGCAGGAGTATCGCGGAGTCGACATGGAGGGCGTCGATGGCGTCCAGCAACTCCTGGCAACTGGGGTTCATGGTCTGCCCTCCGTTCACGATGACCCCCACGCCCAGGCTGCGGAAGACGGCTTCCAAACCTGATCCCTGCACTACGGCCACCACACCCAGCGGGGATGAGGGGAGTTCGTCGTGGTGCGCGGCTTGGAACTCCTGGTGTTGGGCGTCCATGCTCTCGATCTTGATTTGATCAACAACCCCCCACGACTTCGAAAGCTCCACCAGGGCGTCTGGTTCTAGGGTGTGGGCGTGGACGCGGACGAGAGTCTCGTCGCCAATGACCACAGTGGATTCTGCCATCACGCTTATGCGCTCCCGAAAGTCGTCGGGGTCCAACCCCTGGCCGCTGATGACGAACTGAGTGCAGAAGCCATAAACCTCTGATTCAATCGAGTCCAGAAAGCTGGGGTCGACGTGTCTTGTGACCTCGTTCAGCTCCAGAACCACGTCCGAAAGATCATCGCCCCGCAGCGCTCGCAGTGCACCTTCAAGGATCAACGCAAAGCCCTCGCCTCCGGCGTCGACAACACCCGCGGCTTTGAGCACGGGCAACTGCGATGGCGTCTGGGCAACCGCTTCCCGACAAGCTTCTAAAGCCTTGCCAAGGACGGCAGTGATGTCGGCGTCAGGCGATTTGCTTGATGCTTGCATCGCTTCCGCGCTCATGCGAATGACGGTCAGCATTGTGCCCTCAACCGGGTTGCTGACGGCACGGTAGGTATCGATGCCACCCTCGATGAAGGCAGTAGCCACAAGCGAAGCATCGGCGTTGGCATGTCCATCGAAGGTGCGGGCCAGGCCTCGAACGAACTGAGAGAAGATGACGCCGCTGTTTCCCCTGGCTCCAAGGAGAGCGCCGTGGGCTGCCGCATTGGCGACTTCACTGAGCGAGGAGCCGGGGACGGTTTTTGCCTCATCGACAACGGCACGAAGGGAGAGGAGCATGTTGGTGCCTGTATCGCCATCGGGGACAGGAAAGACGTTCAGGGCGTTGATAGCCTCAACGTTGGCTTCCAGCACCTGAGCGCCGGCGGAGAGCATTGTGCGCAGTCCGTCTCCGTCCAACCTCATCACCAATGATGATTTGTCCATGACATCCTCCACGGTGGGTGCTATTCAGCTTGCCCAAGGGAAAAGCCTATGGTACAGTAATCGTTAGTCTTCATCCAAGCGAAACACCATTGTAAAAGGGCAGAACATGGCGAGTTGTCAGGTATGCGGTAAAGTCGGAAGCTCCGGCCACAATGTTAGCCATGCGAAACGGCGAACGAACACTCGTTGGTTGCCCAATGTGCATCGCGCAACAATGGTGATAAACGGACAGCGTCAGCGAGTCAAGGCCTGTACACGTTGCATCCGTAGTCAGTACAAGTCCGCCAAGGTTAAGTAACCCCGGCGGAACCCCCGGAGTTCTCTTCAAGCACATGTACACCACCCTGGTAGTCGTGTGCCCTAAATACTGGGGATGCTTTCACGCAATCGAGCAACAGCCTCAGCCACGCTCTCACGATCGTTGTAGATAGCAGAACCCGCAACCAACACCGTAGCCCCTGCCTCCACCACTTGCGCCACCGTGTTCACGTTTATGCCGCCATCCACCTCTAGCTCCGCGTCCAGAGAAAGCTCGTCTAGCAACGCGCGCAGCTTACGGACCTTGGGCACCACCGACGGGATGAATTTTTGGGCAGGGAAGCCCGGGTTCACCGTCATAGCGAGTACCAGGTCAACGTCCGAAAGTACCTCTTCGATGGCACTGATCGGCGTTCCGGGGTTCAGCGCGACGCCTGCACGGACGCCGGATTCCTTGATCTGATTGATGACGCGATGCAGGTGTGTACACGCCTCGACATGCACCGTCAGGATCGATGCCCCTGCTTTGGCGAAGTCCGGAATGAGCTGGTCTGGTGATGTGATCATGAGGTGGACATCCAGCGGGATGTCCGTCCTTGCCCGGAGAGCATCGACGACAAGAGGGCCAAAGGTGAGCGTGGGGACAAAGTGTCCATCCATCACGTCTACGTGGATGTAATCCGCACCTGCTGCCACTGCCATGTCCACCTGTTCACCATAGGCTGCCGGGTCTGCCGAAAGGATGGATGGTGACAGTTTGATGCGGGCAGTTTCCGGCATGATTACTCTCCTGTGGCTACAGACGTCTTTCACTAGAGGCACAGATATGATACAACATGACGTGCTCTAGCTCCCATTACACATAAGGAAAGTTGGCCTCACCGCTTTGTCTCCCGCAATCTTCGCAGTATCGGCCGGGCTGTTCTTCGCCCTCTCATCTATCTATACAAGATGGGGTCTGGAGCGGGCCAGCAGCGGATCTGCCGTCCTGATTACCGCCCTTGCGAACGTTGTAATTTTCTGGCCGCTGTTCCTCATCTTCGCTCCCTTCGAAAGCATCTCAAGTTGGGCTGTGCTCGCCTTCATCGGAGCAGGCGCTTCTGGGCCGTTCCTTGGCCGCTTGTTACTTTTCACCGGCATGGCCAGGGTGGGCGTTTCCGTAGCCACTCCCCTGTACAACATCCAGGTGCTCTTTGCCGTGATTGGCGGCGTTATCTTTTTCAATGAGACGCTGACTCCCTTTGTGGGCCTGGGCACGGTGGTGTTGCTGAGCGGTGTAGCAATGCTGAGCCTGGACGCCTCCGGCGGGAACAAGGATCAGCCGAGACGCCTTAAAGACCTGGCATTTCCGCTGGCCTCTGGATTCTTCTTCGCTGTCTCCTTCATGCTCAGGAAATGGGGTTTGGAGATCAAGCCGGAAGTGTACCTGGGTCTGGCGATGATGGCCTCCACGTCATTCTTCACTGCCTTTGTCGTCGGGCCGATTCAAGGGAAGCCGCTATCCTTTCCCAAAGGCCATCCCCTGGTGATGTTTGCGATTGCGGGACTCCTGACGAACGTGGCGCAGCTGTTCAGTCTTAACGCCATCCTGAAAGGCGATCTTGTGGTGGTCATTCCGCTGCAGAACACGCAGCCGCTCTTTGCGTTGTTGTTCACCGCGTTGTTCCTGCGAAAGCTTGAACGAATCACTAAGGTGGTGGTCGCTGGGGCGATGCTGGTGGTAGCTGGGGCGGTGTTGGTCAACTTCTAACAGGAAGCGAATCACATAAAAAAAGAACCCCGTCCCAATGCTTCGGGACGGGGTTCTTTTTATCCTGCTGACTTAGCTAAGGTGCTTGCCAAAGAAGGTGAGGGTCCTGGGCCAGGCGTCCTCAGATGCTTCCTTGTTGTAGCTTCCACGGTCATCGCAGAAGAAGCCGTGACCGGCGCCCTTGTAGATGTGGAATTCCCCATCTTTGCCGGCACCTTTAAGAGCCGCTTCAATCTTGTTGACATGGGCAGGCGGAATTCCAGCGTCGTCTTCCCCAAAGAATCCGATGACGGGGCAGGCAACCTTGGAAG
>JAPYRQ010000085.1 GCA_029936935.1 Dehalococcoidia bacterium
GCGTTATGGAGTCCTGAGCAGTGGGCGGGTTGGCCTACAACGTCATGTTCTTCAAGCAGCAGCACCTTATAACCGGCGGTGGCAATATCCCGAGCGGATACAGAACCCGCCGGGCCGACTCCTATTACAGCTACGTCAAAATCCAAGACTGTCTCTCCGTATAGTTATGTCCAACGCTAAATGGGGCTCTTCCTTAGGTGGAGGCCGTTGAACCTGCACCTACAATTCCCTATTATAGCCATTGGGAAAACGAAATTCTCAATGGGTCAGTTCCAAAAGGAAGCCGTTACATGGATATCTCCATCATTATCCCTGCCTACAACGAGGAATCTCGCATAGGGAACACCCTGAGCGCGTACGCCGCCGTGTTTGCTCCCAAGTGTAACGACCGGTGGGAATTACTGGTCGTTCTGAACGGCTGCAATGACGGGACAGAGGACGTGGTGCTAGCCGCGGGGCGTGATTGTCCTGCGATTCGCCGCATTGTCTTTAAAGAGAAATTGGGTAAGGGCGGTGCCATCCTCCAGGGACTCAGCGCGGCCACAGGGGACTCCGTGGCGTTCGTCGATGCCGATAACATGGTCGGCCCCGAGGAAACGATGAAGCTGCTGGATGCCCTTGGCACTGACGATGTTGCCATCGGATGGCGTAGACCTGACCTTACCCTTGCCACCGAGCGACAGCCCCGTATCCGGAGAATGGTCAGTTTAGCGTTACCGCTATGGGCACGACTGTTCCTGCGCCTGCCCTTCCATGACCCGCAGTGTGGCGCCAAAGCTATGCGGAAGGATGCCTCCGTCGCCATGTTGCCGCTGCTTCAGGAGCAGGGCTGGGCATTGGATCTTGCAATGTTGATGGCAGCCAGGGACCTCGGGCTCAGTGTCGCAGAGGTTCCAGTAGCCTGGCTACACGTAGCGGAAGGCTCCAAAATCCAACTTCGCCAGGCAAGTTGGGAAGTGTTTGTGGCTACCTGGCGGTTGAAGTTCAAACGACGACGCCCAACAGAAAGGGAGCCCGGATAGTACCGGACTCCCTTTCAACCCATCCCCTAAATTGCCTACTTGTCTAGATACTTGGATAACACCAGGTTTTCCGCTGCTTCCGGAGTCCCCTGCGCCAACATAGGCAGATACCCTACGTAGTCCTTGGCCTTCGCCAATTCCTTCGCGATACCCTTGTAACCTTCTTTGAACGCCCCACGTCCATTAAAGGGGCAGACCATTAAGCAGATCTTGCAGCCCCATAGGCGTTGGAAGTACGGCTCACACTTTGCAGTATCCACGTGCCAGCGTAATACACCGTTGACCAACTGCTTTTCGGGAGCCAATGCCTCGCCGGGGCAGAAGCGCGTACAGACGGTGCATCGGTCACACATGGCGTCGATGCCGAAGTCCTTGGGACCGTCCATCACTAGCGGCATGTCAGTAGAAACCAGCGCCAGCCGCCAGGACGAACCGAATTCAGGGTTGATCAGAGAACCGTGCTTACCAAGCTCGCCAAGGCCAGCCAGGTATGCTATCGGAACGTGGGCAAGCTCACCTGCATTCGGGTGGGCCCAGGCCGAGTAGCCGAACCCGCCGATGTACTGTGCGATGCGAACAGCGATATCCAACATCTTGAAGTACACACGGTGAACTTCCTGTTGGGAGTTCTGACCGATGTCTGACATCATGTCGAACTTCATCGCCAGGCCAAAGGCTAGGACGCGAGAGTGTGGCGGGGCTTCCGTGTCCTTGAACACGAAATTCTTGTCCATCTCTGCGACACCGACCACATCTGCGCCGACTTCCTTGGCGAAGTCCTTGATGTGCTGTGTAATCTTATCCAGGTCGCCCAAATCTGCCTTGTTGGGGTTGATAGCCGCGTCACGCTCAGGCCAGAGCACCTGGTTTTGCATCCAGTTGTACCGGCGGGCCTCCACGGGATATTGCCTCTGGAATTCCCTGGCACCCTCTGTGTCTGCGGTAGGGCCTTCTCGGCGATGCCGACTTGGGGAAATTGCCTTTGATACGTCTACTAACATTTTCACTCCTAACTAGGACTTCAGAGAGTCTACCATACAAGGCCAAATGGGTAGCATACCATTTAGTGATATTTGGAATAGAGAATGCAAGTTCGTGGAATAGTATTCCCTTTAGTTCTCCCGATGTTTGGGGTAATCCCTTGACCGTCTACTGATGAAGTGATTGATGCGAATGAGCGGCAAACGCCACAACGCCTCCCACACGATCCCCCAAGAAATCTTGGAGTCGCCCTTTTTTCTATCTACAAAATCGATGGGTTGTTCGATCAGCGTGAAGTTCAGCCGCTGACATGCCATGGTCACTTCAGCCTGGAACCCGAATCCTTTGCATTGCAGGGAATCCAGAGGAAGCGAGTCCACAACATTCCGTCGGAACGCCTTGAACCCCGATGAAGCGTCGCGGACACGGACACCACCCACTAACCGGGTATAGGCATTGCCGTATCTGCTAAGTGCCCGTCTTGCCCAGTTCCAACCCATGTCTACACTGCCGCCGTCCACATATCGCGAGCCTACTACTACATCGGCGGTCTCAAGGCAGCCAAGCATATCGAGGATGGTCGTAGGTTGATGAGAGAGGTCTGCATCCATCTGGACGAGAACGTCAGGTTGAAGGGCAACGGCAGCTTTAAACCCTTCAACATACGCAGGGCCAATGCCTTGCTTTGACGGACGGTGAAGGACGTGGATGCGATCGGAGTAGGGCGCAGCCAACTCGTCGGCTATGGCCCCGGTGCCGTCAGGCGATGCATCGTCAACGATCACTATCTGCAAACGGGGGAGCCCAAGGCCCAACAGACTACCAACGATGTCCGGAAGGTTTTCCGCTTCGTTGTAGGTGGGTATGACTACGCAGACCTTGGAATCCACTTCCGCTTTGTCCTCACGTGTCAAATTTTCACAAATCTAGGAGAGCGCTGGGTCTTTCACTCTGGCAGCAGGTTCCGGGTCAAAGACCTTCTCTGGCTTCCACTGACCCAGACGCTTGTCAAAACGGGCCAACGCCAAGAACTGACCGTCATGCGAGTACACGCGCCACAGGTCTTCGTGCTCTGCATCGGCAATGGCCTCACGAGGCCCAAGGGTCACAGGGCGGCCGTTCTTCACAAACGATTCCATTGCCCCGGTGACCGTGGCCGATGGAAGGTGTTGCACAACCGTGTCAGGCGTGTGGATGAAATCGCGCCACGTATCCGCTTCAACCGCTGCAGCAAAGGCCTCTGGCGTCACACCGTTCTCAACTATGAAAGGCCCGGCCTTACGTCGTTCCAGCTCAATGATGTGGGCTCCGCACCCAAGGGTTTGACCCAGGTCGTGGCCTATCGAGCGCACATACACGCCTCTGCCGCATTCGATGTCCAGGACAACGTCCGGAGAGTTCCATTCAAGTATCTCCAGCCGGGATACCTTCACAGACCTTGCCTCACGCTCAACCTCAAACCCTGCACGGGCCAGGTCGTACAGCCGTTCGCCACCATGCTTCAAAGCGCTGTACATCGGAGGAACCTGGAGTATTTGGCCTCTGAACGCCTCAAGCGCAGCGTCGATGGCTTCCCTTGTCACGCCGGTAGCATCTGCAGTCGCCACAATAGTCCCATCAGAGTCGTACGTGTCCGTCGTCTCACCAAGGCGCACCTTTGTCCGATACAGCTTGGTGCCATCGACGAGAGGATCCATCAATCTAGTAGCCTGGCCAAAGCAGATCGGCAACACTCCGGAAGCTATGGGATCCAGCGTCCCGCCGTGTCCGACCTTCTTTTCTCTGGTCAGTCGCTTCACCATGCGGACCATATCCATAGAGGTTTCGCCTACAGGTTTGTTCAGGTTCAATACACCGTTGATGGTCACACGCTCCGTTCTTGATTGGCGCTGTCGCTCTCAATCACCTGATCGATGAGTTTCAGCAGGTCAGCGCCCCGTTCCATAGTCGCATCTAATTCAAACGTCAGTGTTGGGATTTTGCGCAGCTGTATGCGGGTACGAAGGCTTGCTTTGAGGAAACCCTCAGCGGACCTCAGACCTCTCATGACATCCGTTTGCTCTTCAGCCGGAGCCATGACGCTCACGTAGACTTTGGCAGTGTCCAGGTCAGGGGCAGTATCCACTTCAGTAATCGTGACAAAGGACGCTACTCTAGGGTCCTTCAATTCACGCAGTATCAACTGGCTTAATTCTTCTCTGAGAAGGCCGTTAACACGGCCCATACGACGATTCATTATCAAGGCTCCTGGAATTCGAGATACCTGGAAGCAGACCGGGTTTAGCCACGCTCAATGTGGAATACTTCCAGAAGGTCCCCTTCCTCGAAATCGGTGAACCCCTCTACGGTCAGACCGCACTCAAACCCTGCGGTGACTTCTCTGGCATCGTCCTTGAATCGCTTCAAGCTGGATACACCACCAGTGAATACCAATTCCTTGCCGCGCATAATGCGGACCTGTGAGTTCCTGCCCACAAAGCCGTCCATCACCTGGCAACCGGCAATCTTGTCCCGGCGTCCCACGCTGAACACCGCACGGACCTCAACGTTTCCGTCCTGGACTTCCCGGTCTTCCGGCGTCAAGAGTCCCTGCACGGCCTTCTCTACATCCTCTGCAAGTTGATAGATGATGTCATACAACCTGATTTGGACGCGACTTTGCTCTGCCAAGGCCCTGGCGCCGGGCTCAATTCTGGTGTTGAAGCCCATGACGATAGCACTTGATGCGCTGGCCAGAAGAATATCGCTCTCAGTTACCGTGCCTGCTGCTGCGTGGAGGATACGAACCTGAGCTATCTCTGAGGACGACTTGGAAATAACCGCTTTGACAGCTTCAATGCTTCCGGATACGTCGCACTTAAGGATGATGGGGAGTTCTTTCATCTCACCAGACTGAATCCTGGTAGAGACCTCTTCCATGGAAAGGGATCCCGCCTGCTGAGCCTCTTTACGGCGGAGCCGTGTTTCCATGAGTGCCTTGGCAGATCGCTCATCTTCCGTCACCAGGAACGGGTCTCCTGCGGCTGGAAGCTGAGTAAGCCCCAAGATCTCCACCGGGGTGGACGGCAAAGCTTCTTTGGTTCGCCGTCCTGTATCAAGAATCATGGCTTTGACGCGACCCCATGTGTCGCCGACAACGACGTTGTCACCGACGCGCAACGTCCCTTTTTGAACCAATACGGTAGCAAGGGGTCCCTTGCTCTTGTCCAACTGGGCTTCAACCACCACGCCACTGGCGGGTCTGTTGGGGTTCGCTCTCAGTTCCTGTACTTCTGTGACAACCATCACGTTCTCTAGAAGCTCGCTGATACCTTCTTTGGATTTCGCTGAGACAGGTATCATAATCGTGTCGCCACCCCAGTCCTCTGGGAGCAGACCCTGCTCTGAAAGCTGTCGTTTGATTCGATCTGGATCGGCGTCCGGCCTATCCATCTTGTTGATAGCCACAACAATAGGGACACCGGCAGCCTTGGCGTGGTCAACGGCTTCCGTAGTCTGGGGCATGACGCCGTCATCGGCAGCAACCACCAATATGGCAACGTCCGTAGCCTGAGCGCCTCTAGCGCGCATTGCGGTGAACGCCTCGTGGCCCGGGGTGTCCAGGAACGTCAGCTTGACCCCATCGTTCTCAACCTGGTATGCACCGATGTGCTGGGTGATGCCGCCCACTTCTTTGTCTACGACGTTGGTGTTACGGATAGCATCAAGCAGCGTCGTCTTACCGTGGTCAACGTGACCCAGGATGGTAACCACCGGAGCCCTGGGTTCCATATCCTCTTCAGCGT
>JAPYRQ010000019.1 GCA_029936935.1 Dehalococcoidia bacterium
AGGGACGATAGCAAGTTACTTTGCTGACCCTTCAGATACTGGTTTCGTCTCTCGATTCGCTCAAAGCATGGTAGGCATCTTTGATGGCACCAGCTTTATCTACTGGATGATTCTCTTTGTACTGGTTGTGGTGTTCGCGTTGTTCTACACCATGATTCAGTTCTCCCAGATGAACCTGGCAGAGAACCTGCAGAAGCAGGGTGGATTCATTCCTGGTATTCGTCCCGGCAGGCCAACGGAAGAGTACCTCCAGCGTACATTGATACGTGTTAGCTGGGGAGGTGCGCTGTTCCTTGGCTTTATTGCGATCATTCCTTACTTCGCAACGTTGCTGACTGATGTGCAGGCGCTACGATTGAGTAGTACTGCATTGCTCATTTTGGTTGGCGTTGGCCTGGATACTATGCGGCAGCTGGAAGCCCAGCTTCTGATGCGTCGGTATGAAGGGTTCATCAAGTAATGCCCAGTCACGTATATCGCAAAGCAGTACTCTTGTGCTCCTAGTGCTTCTGGGCGCTCCCGGCGCAGGCAAGGGTACACAGGCGGACGTACTGACTGACCAAATTGGTGTTGCTCACGTATCGTCGGGAGACCTCCTGCGAGAGCATCGTGCTAACAAGACAGAGCTTGGAACCCAGGCCCAGTCCTATATGGACAAAGGTGATCTGGTTCCAGATGACCTGGTCATCAAAATGGTGCTTGGTCGATTGGATCAAGAGACTGATGGGGCCGGAGTGGTCTTGGACGGTTTCCCAAGGACGGAGCCCCAGGCCGTGGCGCTGGATGCGGCCCTGGCAGGTAAGGGCATCGATTGCGTACTGTACGTGAAAGTGCCTGAAGATGAGCTGGTTCAACGGCTGGGTGGCAGGTACAACTGCCGCTCATGTTCAAGGCCCTTTCCTGAAGAGGCAGCGGGGAGCGGGACGTGCCCCGTGTGTGGGGGAGAGTTGTACCAACGTGAAGACGATAAGCCAGAGGCTGTGAAGAATCGGCTCAAGGTCTATGACGAGCAGACTTCGCCTCTGATTAACTACTACAAGGGTCAAGGGAAACTGGTGGAGATCAACGGACTGCAGAAGGTGGACGAGGTGACTTCCGATCTGCTGAAATCGTTGGAAACACTAGCGACTAAATAATCGGTAGTGCAAAAAGTCCGCCAAAGCGATAGAATAGATATTTGGCACCAAGGGGAGGTCTAGTTCATTGGAGTCACCG
The DNA here is from genome assembly GCA_029936935.1 of Dehalococcoidia bacterium. Lineage (GTDB taxonomy): Bacteria > Chloroflexota > Dehalococcoidia > Lucifugimonadales > UBA1127 > UBA1127. The sequence goes on from JAPYRQ010000019.1 coordinate 1,216, forward strand.
GCACAATCAAGGGGCGCATCGATAAAATCGCCTCGCGAGCTGGAGGCAATGCGAAAAGCCGGGCAAGTAGTTGCGCGGATGATTGCTGCGCTTAAAGCTGCTGTTGAGCCGGGTATGACCACCAAGGAGCTGGACACTGTTGCTGCCAAGGAATTAAAAAGGCAGGGAGCCAAGCCCGCATTTCTGGGCTACATGGGTTTCCCTGCGACTATATGTACGTCTGTGAACGAGCAGATTGTCCACGGCATCCCGGGGGACCGGGTCCTGAAAGAAGGGGACCTGGTCAAAGTTGATGTAGGGGCAATAGTAGACGGGTTGTACGGGGATTCTGCTGTGACGTTGCCGGTTGGACAGGTTTCCGACGAGGCAATCAAGCTCGTGGAAGCCACCAAAGGGTCGCTGGACGCGGCCATTGCGGTGGTCAAGGCTGGTAATCGGCTGGGAGACATCGGCGCGGCTGTTCAGGAATACGCTGAGTCACGTGGGTACGGTGTAGTCCGGGAGTACGTAGGGCACGGAATCGGCAGGAAGCTCCATGAGGAGCCGCAGATACCGAACTACGGCGTAGCAGGCAGAGGCGCGTTGTTACACGCCGGTATGGTGATAGCAATAGAACCGATGGTGAACATCGGGACATGGCGGACTCGCGCTCTGGAGGATGGCTGGACGGTGGTTACCGCCGACGGCAAACTTTCCGCTCACTTTGAGCACACAATGGCTGTAGGTGAGGACGGGGCCGAGATTCTTACATTAATCAAGGACTAGGCATCTCGCAGAGCGGGAGTCTACAAGGGGTTGGATGGCAAAGAAAGAATCAATAGAAGTAGAGGGTACGGTTGAGGAGGCTCTTCCGAACGCGGTGTTCCGTGTGAAATTGGCCAACGACCATGAAGTACTGGCTCATGCTTCCGGAAGAATCCGAATGCACTATATCCGCATTCTCCCGGGTGACAGGGTGCTGGTGGAGCTCTCTCCTTATGATTTGACACGAGGTCGGGTGACCTACCGGTTCCGGTAAACAATACACGGTGGCCAAGGAGTCTATCATGCAAGTTCAACCGTCAGTCAAGAAGCGGTGTGACAACTGTAAGATCATCAAGCGCAAGGGAGTAGTGCGGGTCATCTGCATCATTCCTCGGCACAAGCAGCGTCAGGGTTAGTCCTGATCGCGATTTTGGTTTTGGCGTAAACAGGAGGATTTAATGGCACTGGTATCAGGCGTGAATATTCCGGACCACAAGCGGGTTGAGATTTCGCTCCGTAGCGTGTTCGGAATTGGCGAGACCAGGTCAAAGCAGGTATTAGCAGAAGCGAACATTGAGGATAACCCTCGGGTGCGAGATCTGGCAGAAGACCAGATTGCCAGGATCAGGGAGATCGTTGATCGCAGCTTCAAAGTGGAAGGAGACTTGCGACGAGAGGTTCAGATGAACATCCGTCGTAAGATTGAGATTCGCTGCTTCCAGGGTATCCGACACGTCCGAGGCTTGCCGGTGAACGGCCAGCGCTCACGGACCAACGCTCGAACCCGTAAGGGACCGAAGAAGACCGTTGCAGGACGAAGGCGGACAACCAAGTAACTCCTGATTCTGAGGGTCTAGGCCCTCAGTGGACTAAAAATCTGACGGACTGATTAAGGAGGCCCATGGCCAGAAGGGGAACCCGGCGCAGAGAACGTAAATCGGTTCCTGTTGGAAGGGCTTATATCAAAGCTACTTTCAACAACACCGTCGTCACGCTTACAGACACGCAAGGTGCTGTGTTGGCGTGGGGTACTGCGGGAACCGCCGGATATAAAGGGTCTCGGAAAGGCACCGCTTTCGCAGCGGGCCGAGCCGCAGAGATTGCCGCCCGTAAGGGGATGGAGCACGGTCTGCGTAGGATTGAGATTTATCTGAAGGGCCCAGGGCCCGGCCGTGAAGCGGCTATCCGCTCCTTGCAGGGAGCCGGACTTATGATTTCTGGTATTCGGGATGTGACGCCGACCCCCCACAATGGTTGCCGTCCCCCGAAGAAGCGTCGAGTGTAGGAGAAGGTATGGGACGATATACAGGTCCGGTTTGCCGACAATGCCGACAGGTGGGTGAGAAGCTCTTCCTGAAAGGGGAGCGTTGCTTCACCCCCAAGTGTGCTATTGATAAACACAGAGCTGCTCCCGGTTCGCAGCGACCATCACGTCGACGTCCTTCCGATTATGCAGTCCGACTGCATGAGAAGCAGAAGGTACGTTACGCCTATGGCCTACGGGAGCACCAGTTCCTTCGCAATGTGAAGCAGGCTCAGAAGCAACCGGGAATCACCGGTCAGTATCTGATGCAGCTTTTGGAGCGACGGTTGGACAACGTTGTCTACCGCTTGAACTTCTCTGATTCCCGTGCCCAGGCCAGGCAGATGGTGATGCACGGACATTGCACGGTGAACGGCCGCAAGGTTGATATTCCCTCCTTTGTTGTGAAGGCCGGGGATGAGATCGGCTGGAAGGCGTCCAGCATGGAAAAGGACTTTGTTAAAGAGATCAAGGAGACTATCCCCAAGCGATCGGTTCCCCGTTGGCTTGAGTTGGATGCCGCTGCCCTGACGGGTAAGGTCTCCGCCCTGCCGGAAGAGCAGGACATTGGCGCTACAGTAGATACACGATTGATTGTTGAGTTCTATTCCCGATAGGGACCGTTGCAAAAACGAGAACTCGTACCGAGTGAGGAGCAGTTACTTTGGAGGCTTTTGTCACCATTGGGAACCCTGAGGAGCTTCAGCCTGGAACTTCCGTTCCTAAGCCTGAGGTCAAGACGCTGGAGCTGGATGATACTTACGGAAAGTTTGCGCTTGAACCGTTAGAGCGTGGTTTTGCCACAACGTTGGGCAACCCCCTGCGTCGTGTGCTGCTGAGTTCTATCCCTGGCGCTGCTGTTACGTGGGTTCGCATAGACGGCGTACTGCATGAGTACTCCACCCTTCCTCATCTGAAGGAAGAGATTATGGAGATCATTCAGCGTGTTAAGACGATTCGTCTCCGTGCGCACACAGACAGGCCTGGGAGATTGCGACTTGAAGCCAGAGGTCCTGGCGAGATATATGCCAGCGATATCGTGGCTCCTGCCGATTTTGAGATTGTTAACCCTGAGTTGCACCTCGGCACACTGGACTCCGCTGAAGGCACACTGAACATGGAGTTCAATGTGGAGCGCGGTACGGGGTATGTGCCGGCACAGCAGGCGGATGGGCATTCCATTGGCACACTGCCTGTGGATGCTATCTTCAGCCCGGTGCGCAAGGTCAACTACTCTGTTGAGTTCACCAGAGTAGGCCAGGTTACCGACTACGAGCGTTTGGTCATTGAGGTCTGGACGGATCGGACGATTTCTCCGTTGGATGCTGTCCATACAGCAGCCAAGGTGTTGATGGATCACAGCGCGTTGCTCATTGGAGCAGGAGAGGTCAACAGTGATTCTGATAACCCCGGCAACTCGGATATTCCGGCGGAGATCTACAACGTTACCGTTGAGAAGCTGGAGCTATCTTCCAGAACATTGAATTGCTTGAAGCGTGCGGGCATCAACAAGGTGGGCGAAGTGCTGGAACGCACGGCTGCTGAACTCTTGAAGATCCGCAACTTCGGTGAGAAGTCTTTGGACGAGCTTAGAGCACGATTAGAAGAGAACGACCTTCCTGTCCCAGACAGCTTCCTGGGACGAAGTGATGATGCAAAGGCGTCTGACAGCACTGCAGATGATGCAGCCCAGACGGACGATGCGAGCGGCGCTGAGGAAGCTGCCGAAGAAGAATCTGTTACCGAGTTTCCTAAGGAGGACTAAGGGTCATGCCTCATCAGATACATATAAAAAAATTAGGTCGGGCAAGCGGAGGGCGTAGAGCCCTCCTGAAGGGCTTGACTCGTTCATTGATCCTACATGGTCGGATTCAAACGACCGAAGCCAGGGCCAAGGCGTTGCGACCGATAGCAGAGCGGTTCATCTCATGGGGTTGCCGTGCTGCCAGGGCTATGGACGGCGGAGATACGGCGGAGAACCGAGCACGCGCCATACATTGTCGCAGGATGGCGTTCGCCTTCGTGCAGGACAACGAGGTCATCACCAAGGTGTTTGAAGAGCTAGCGCTGAAGTACAAAGAGCGCCCCGGAGGTTATACGCGAATCATGAAGGTGGGCTATCGCGTTGGCGATGCTGCACCTGTTGCCCTGATAGAACTGGTCTAGTCAGTAAGCAGGGTGGGGGAGCGTAATGGCTTCCAAAGAGGTTCGCAGGATAGCCCTAGTGGTGGAGTACGATGGTACACGCTACCGGGGCTTTCAAGTGCAATCCAAGGGAATGACGGTTCAGGGGACTCTTGAGGATGCACTACAGGGTTTCTTAGGAAAGTACGTTAAAACACAGGGTGCTGGTAGGACCGATGCCGGGGCACATGCATATGGCCAGGTAGTAGCGTTCAACACGGAATCTGAGTACACGGAACAGGTGTACCTCCGGGCACTGAACGCATCGCTGCCCCAGGACATACGTGTACTGAAGGCAACACAGGTCGGCACTGAATTCGATCCCAGGCGGAACGCGGCGCGTCGGTTGTACCGATACCTGGTACTGAGCCAACCGGAGCCATCTGCACTCTGGGTGCGATACGCGCACCACGTGCGGCATCCGTTGGATGTGGAGGCGATGCATCGGGCAGCCCAAGGAATATTGGGGACGCGCGATTATCGAATCTTCTGTGGGGCATCACGGTTCAACGGTAGGGACACAGTAAGGACAATGTTTGGGGTCAGGGTCTGGCGCAGCGGCGCACTTGTGGTGGTGGACATGGAAGCAAACGCTTTCCTGCCTCAACAAGCACGACGCATCGCAGGGACACTGACCAGAGTAGGCAGAGGAACATTGGAGGAGGCTGAGGTAGGAGCGCTCCTGGACGGCACGTCTAGTGAGGTTTCTGGCCCAACGCTTCCGGCTCACGGCCTGTATTTGATGCAGGTGGTTTACAAAGATGGGATACTGGACAGTAGCAGCCCTACGGGGCAGGACTTTTTACGAGAAACATACTCTTGATCTACGGATCAGAACGATAGGATGCCATCATGGTAGCGATTAAACGAACAAGGACATACGTTGCAAAGCCCACAGAGTTGGATCCGCGGTGGCATCTGTTTGATGCGTCTGTAATGCCGCTGGGTCGTATGGCTGGACAGATTGCAACAATTCTGCAAGGCAAGCATCGCCCTACGTACACGGCCACCATCAACACGGGTGATTTTGTTGTTGTGGTGAACTCTTCCAAGGTGAAGACCACCGGCAAGAAACGTGAGCAGAAAGAGTATCACTTCCATAGTGGATATCAGGGCGGTCTCCGCACCATCAAGATGGACAAACTGTTGGATAGGACTCCTAACAAGGTTATTGAGATGGCTGTGTGGGGAATGCTTCCCAAGACGACTATGGGTAGGCATATGCTGAAGCGTATGAAGGTCTACTCCGGTTCTGATCACCCGCACCAAGCCCAGCTTGTAGGTTATGCACCGGGCGAGGATACTGCTGAAAATAATTCCTAGGTCTATGAAGAAGGGAACCGTATGACAACTCGGTCAGCGTCAACACAGAGCGAGCAACGCTATTACTACGGAACCGGCAAGCGCAAGCAGGCCATTGCCCAAGTGCGCCTCTATCCTGAGGGCGACGAGGTTGTGGTGAACGGTCGGTCCCTGGAACAGGCATTGCCGTGGATGACCTGGCAGATGGCAGCCCTTGAGCCCCTTTTAGTCACTGAAACACTGGGCAAGTTCACGGTAGTTGCCAAGCTCCACGGCGGCGGCATGGCAGCCTGGGGTGATGCGATTCGAGCCGGCATCTCAAAGGCGTTGTTGGTCTATGACCCGGAACTGCGTAAAATACTCCGAAGCCACGGGATGCTGACCAGGGACGCCCGGGTCAAAGAGAGTAAGAAGTACGGACTCAAACGAGCCCGTCGCGCACCTCAGTACACCAAGCGATAAGCTCGGAACACTTTCCTTGGTGGTGGCGTCTCTCTGGTATGAGGGACGCAGGCGGCTCATGGCGAGACCGCCACACCATGAAGGCGAGGTACATCCCGTGAATCGCACCCGCACCATTATTCTTGCCACCGTTGCCACGCTGTTGCTTCTTGCTTTCGCGGCATGTTCAAGCGGTAACAGTGCTCCTACGACAAAGGCACCTGCTGCCAAAGCACCAACACCCCAGGTTCAGGCCACAGCTACCTCTATACCTGCAAATACTCCCCTACCAACGCCCATACCTACTGCAGCACCAGAACCGGATGCTGCGTTTGGTGAACCATTTCAAATCAAGGTAGGACAGACCGTGAGCGTGGGTTCAACCGATTTGCAATTCACCTTCTTCGAGGTCTCCGAGGACTCTCACTGCCCTTCAGACGTCGTCTGCATTTGGGCTGGGCAGATTGTGGTGGTAGTGGTTCTTGAGGCTGGCGGGGACGACCTGTACTCGGAAATCCTCATAGTTGGGAATGCAGAAGAATCTTCTAAGAAGATTGGTGACTACACGGTTGAAGCTGTGGATGTTGAACCCTATCCTGTGAGTACGAGAACCATCGACCCAACGAACTATCCACTGACGTTAAAAGTGTCTGAAACATAGCTGTCAAAGTTCGTTGACACCCCTATAGGCCGGACATACAATGAATTTCTACGGAGCTGGAAGGGGGTATGACCCATGTTAGAGATGTCCATAGACAGCATCCGTGTCAGTTTAATGAACTATCAGCGCGTGGTGATCCTGAAAGAAAAGGACGCTGACCGCTATCTCCCCATTTGGATTGGCCCCTCAGAGGCTGATGCCATAACGGTGAAGCTGCAAGGCGTCACTGTACCTCGCCCATTGACCCATGACCTCCTTGGCAACGTCATTGATGCTTTGGGGGGCACGGTGAAGCACATTGTGGTGAGCGAACTCTTTGAAGAGACGTTCTACGCCAAGATCATCCTAGAGCTTGGGGACAACACCAAAAAAGAGGTTGATGCCCGTACCAGCGATGCGATAGCCCTGGCCGTTCGTACCAATGTGCCTATCTATGTGGAAGAGCCGGTTCTGGAGAAGGCTGGTGTCCAGTTGGATAAAGAGACCGGCAAGGCCGACGTGGTGGACAATGCTGAGGACGGACGCAGAGAATCAAAGGCTCCCGGTGAGGAAGAACTTAAAGGGATGTCCGCATTCACTGATTTTGTTGAGGGATTGGATCTTGGAGACCTGGAGAAAGGTACCTCTACCTAGTTTCAACCCACATTGATTAGACGCATGAGAAAAGGACTCCTACGGGAGTTCTTTTACTTTGGGCAATCAGTGGAGACTCGTTGACTCAAAAAAGCGGTAGTGATAAGATTCACCAGGCTTCTTGGGAGTGGCTTATGCCGAGTTGGGCAATTGCCCTGCGCTTAGTAGGAGTCGGATGGTTTCTCGCCGCATCTGTGATCATAGGGATCGTGGCGGGACTCTTTCTGGATGAGTGGCTGGGCACCAAGGTGATATTCACACTACTTGGTGTCCTTGTGGGCATCACGGTAGCATTTTACGGCCTCTATCAGATGGTTAAGCCCTTGATGGATTTTAATGACAAGGAATCGGACAAGGAGTAGTCAGAGTGGCAAGCACCAGCGCCAGCTCGGGTAGCGGTAAAAGCATATTCGTCCTGATTGGTATCGCTATGGTGGCGTTGTTGTTGACTGGGATAATCACTGGCGCCATAGGCTCCTCCTTACTGGGATTTAACAGCCTCCTCCCTGAACCCGGAGTCCATCTCCCTGCCCAGCAGATCCTTGGTGATGATGCTGGCAAGACGTTGAGTGACGACAATACTTTTTCCGTTACCGGATTTGTCCTTACAAACACTATCCTCTCTTCCCTCATAACCTCCGGCATTCTCATCCTGATATTCATTATTGGCACGTCACGGCTCAAGGTTGTGCCTGGGCGGATGCAAGGATTTCTTGAATTAATCATTGAGGCGTTACTAGGGTTTATTGAGAGTGTGATGGGGGCAGGTAAGGGCCGCGCGATTCTTCCCGTCATCGCCACCATCTTCCTCTTCGTGTCCTTCAACTCCTGGATAGCATTGCTGCCGGTCTATCAGTCATTCGGCATCACGCGGTTTGAGACGATCACACTGGACGAGCTTAACCACTTTGAGGCCAATCAGGAAGTCACGGAAGATGACCTGATTCACCTGATAGAGGAACGGAATGCTGCCGCCCACCCCGGGGAAGAGGCCCATCACGTCATTGAGCGTATAGAGATTGTGGGCGATGGAGAGTTGACCAAACCCCTGACTATTGAGGCCCATCGGTTCTCCGGTGGTTCTGAAGCAGCTATCATCGCAGCTGGCGGCGAAGCGGACTTCAAGTCGCCAGGTATCAACGCTACCTTTGTTAGGCCGGCGGGTACAGACATGAACATGCCGCTGGCGCTGGCGCTGGTTGTTTTCATGTTTGTGGAAATATTGGGGATACGGGCCCACGGGATTGGCTACTTTGGGGAGTTCTTCCGGTTTGGAAAGCTCTTGCACGGTAAGATACTGGAGGGGTTGATAGACCTCTTTGTTGGCGTCCTTGAGGGTATCAGCCACCTGGTAAGGGTGGTGAGCTTCACCTTCAGGCTCTTTGGCAACATGACGGCCGGAGAGATACTCCTATTGATTTCTTCGTTCCTGGTGCCATTCATCATCTCCATCCCGGTCTACGGCTTGGAGTTGTTGGTGGGGCTGATTCAGGCGGTCATCTTCGCGGGCCTTGCAATCGTCTTTGCATCGATGGCAGTGGCCACTCATGGAGATGAAGATAAACACTAGTAGGGCGGATTGGGGGTAAGCAATGGAAGTAGTCATTCTGGCACTGCTCGTCGTCACCATGGGGCTTGCTGCTGCAGCCGTTGGTGGAGTTTTTGCCATCTATGCAAGTAAGCAGCAGGACTAGGACAAAAAACTGAGAGAAAAATCGTTTTCGCAACCAATCATTCAAATGCGGAGACGTGAGGAGGAGCTATGGAAGAAGCAGAAGGCTTGAAACTGTTGGGTGCTGGTATAGCAGCGGGACTAGGTATGTTGGGACCTGGCATCGGCATCGGTATCCTGGGCGCGGGCGCAATGAGTGCCATCGGCCGGAACCCGGAAGCTGCCGGAGCCATTCAGACCAACATGATTTTGGCAATCGCATTCGCTGAGGCCATCGGCATTTACGCCCTGGTAGCGGCAATCATGTTAATGCTCGTTGCGTAACAACCCAGCAACAGAATAGGAGGTTCCCGTGGCAGAACTGGGATTCCATCTGCCCAGCCTCATCGTCTATCTTGTGAACTTCGGCATCCTGTTTGCGGCCTTGTACTTCATTGGGTACAAACGCATTCTGGCGATGTTGGACCAGCGGTCTGATCGTATCCGTGGGTCTCTAGAAGAGGCAGAACAGGTGCGATCAGAGGCCTCGCAGGCACGGCAGGACCTGGAAGCCCAACTAGGGGAGTCCAGGAAGGCCGGTCAGCAGGTGCTGGAAGAGGCACGGCAAGCGGCAGAACGTTACCGTGTAGAGGAACAGGAAAAGGCGCGGGCTGAAGCTGAAGAGTTTCTCCGCCGAGCAAGGGCGCAGATTGAACAAGAACGCAACCAGGCCATTGAAAAGGTCCGGGAGCAGTTTGCAGAATTGGCCATCTCCGCTGCAGAGCGTGTGATTGACCGATCGTTAGATCGTGACGCCCATCGTGACCTTATAGAAAAGGCTCTCAGCGATAGTGCTGAGGCGCAACGGAACTAGAACATGGCAGGACGAGCACTTCCATCAGCAAAGCGGTACGCCCAGGCGGTCTTTGAGATTGCCCAGGCGTCTGACTCAACCAAGGAATGGGATGAGCAGCTAGCAATGCTGTCCCAGGCCGCGGGTGCGTCTGAATTTGTATTGCTGATGCAGGCTCCGGAAATCACGCCGGAAGAACGCTCAAAGGCACTGGACAAGGTGCTACCGTCCATCAACGATGCGACGCGCAACCTGCTGATGCTGGCGGCGAAGAGCAACGCGGTGGAGGTACTACCGCAGGTCTATGAGCGGTTCCAGGAGCTTAACGATGCTGCCCAGGGGTTGGTGCGCGTACAAGTCACTTCCGCCATTGAGTTGACGGACGACGACAAGAAGCGGATTACCGAGCAGTTGGCGGCATCCTTTGGCAAGGAAGTCACGATCACGACTTCCGTGAATACCGAGTTGCTTGGTGGACTGGTCATCCGTGTAGGCGACCGGGTCATCGACGGAAGCGCTCGACAACGACTCAACTCCCTGAGGGGCTCATTGGCACGGGGCATAGTGTAGAGAACTAGGTTCCATTACGAGGGGCTTCAGCTCCTAAGGTGGAAGGCATAAAGCGGTCCCGTTTAGGCGGGATGGAGGTAGGGCATGGCCATACGTGGCGACGACATCGTATCCGTAATCAAGCAGCAGATTGAGGGCTTTGAGAGCCGAGTCTCCATGGTTGACGTGGGAACAGTGGTTGACGTGGGAGACGGCATCGCAAGGGTTCATGGTCTTGCAGGCTGTAAATCCACAGAACTTTTGGAGTTCCCAAACAACGTCTTTGGCATGGCGCTGAACTTGGAAGAGGACAGCGTAGGTTGCGTGATCCTGGGTGAAGGGAACAGCATCCATGAGGGAGACGAGGTCAAAACCACTGGCCGCATGGTGGAGGTACCAGTTGGCGAGTCTCTGGTGGGTCGAGTAATCGATCCTCTGGGCAGGCCGCTGGACGGTAAAGGCCCCATCAACAGCAGCAAATCCCTTCCTTTGGAACGGATTGCACCTGACGTGACCAAGAGGAAGTCCGTGGACACGCCGGTACAGACGGGCATCAAGGCCATCGACGCCATGATCCCCATCGGCCGAGGTCAGCGTGAGTTGATCATTGGTGACCGCTCCATCGGCAAGACGGCCATCTGTCTGGATACGATTATCAACCAGAAGGGCAAAGACCTTCTCTGCATCTACGTAGCTATCGGTCAGAAGGCCAGCAAGGTAGCACAGGTGCTTGGCGTCCTTGAAGAGCACGGAGCTATGGAGCACACGGTCATTGTGGCCGCAAACGCTTCAGACTCGGCAGCACTTCAGTACCTGGCTCCCTTCGCAGGCTGCGCTATTGGTGAGGAGATCATGGAGTCCGGCAGGGATGCCCTCATCATCTACGATGACCTGACCAAACACGCCTGGGCATACCGGCAGATCTCATTGCTGCTTCGTCGCCCTCCCGGCCGTGAAGCCTATCCCGGCGACGTCTTCTACCTGCACAGTCGTTTGTTGGAGCGCGCAGCCAAGCTCAGAGATGAGGACGGCGGCGGTTCATTGACGGCTCTGCCAATCATTGAAACCCAGGCTGGCGACGTATCGGCGTACATTCCCACAAACGTTATCTCCATCACTGACGGACAGATATACCTTGAAGCAGACATGTTCAACGCCGGTAACCGCCCTGCCGTGAACGCAGGACTATCGGTGTCTCGAGTTGGTGGTTCTGCGCAGCGACGTGCGATGCGCCGGGTTGCAGGCCGAATTCGGCTTGACCTTGCCCAGTACCGCGAGTTGGCATCATTCGCCCAGTTCGGTACCCAGGACCTGGACGCAGCCACTCGACAGCAACTGGAGCGTGGTCAGCGAACCATTGAAATCTTGAAGCAGGGGCAGTTCGAACCCCAGTCGTTGGAGCACCAGGTTGTGGTCTTCTTCGCCGTATCCAACGGGTACGTTGACCAGGTTCCCATCCCGGATGTACCCCGCTGGGAGAGCGAGTTTGTGAACTACATGGACACAGCTCACCCTGAAGTCGGCAAGAGCATCTCAGACACGAACGACCTGACGGATGAGACGACGGCGACACTGACTGCTGCCATCGAAGAGTTTCAGAAGGGATTCACGGCTCAATAACATGCCAAGCCTAAGACAAATACGACGTCGGATGCGTACCGTCCAGAACACGGGCAAGATTACCCGCGCCATGGAAATGGTTGCGTCTGTGAAGATGCGCCGTGCGCAGAGTGCTGTGCTGGCTGCCCGACCATACGCCGAGAAGATGGCTGACCTGCTCTCCAACCTGGCGGGCATGCCTCAGGACGACGAAGCGACTGCTTTGCTTCAGTCCAGGCCTGTTGAACGCGTGACGCTGGTTCACATCACCCCGGACCGTGGCCTTTGCGGCGCGTTGCCGGGTTCATTGAACCGCCAGGCGGGGAACTTCATCCTTGAGGAACACTCCGATACGCCGGTCAAGGTTGTGACAGTAGGACGTAAGGGCCGTGACTTCATGGTCAGGTACGAGCGAGATGTTCAGGCGGTCTTCGATGGCATTGGCGATAGGCCGGAGCTTGAAGACATAGCGCCCATGGCCCGTTTGATTATGGACGCGTTCGTAGCTGGTGAGACTGACGCGGTATACATCTCCTACGGCCACTTTGTGAACACGGTGGTTCAGACCCCGCGAATACAGCAGATCCTGCCGGTAGTCCCTGCAGAGTTGACGGCTGACCAGGCTGTTGGATACATCTATGAACCGGACAACCAGGCGGTGCTTGAGGCGCTTCTGCCACGATACGTGGAGATGCAGTTGTATCACGCCGTACTGGAAGGCATTGCCAGCGAACAGTCTGCGAGAATGGTGGCTATGCGAAACGCTACCGATAGCGCAGAGGAGCTGGTCAAGGATCTGAGACTTGAAGGTAACAAGGTTCGCCAGGAGTCCATTACAAACGAGCTCCTGGACATCATCGGAGGGGCACTGACCCTCTAACCCTAGTTTTGAAACGAAAGCCAGTTGAGGTAGGTACATCATGGCATTGGGAACAGTTGGACACGTAGTACAGATCATCGGCACGGTGGTGGATGTGGAGTTCCCGGCTGACGGGCTTCCAGGCATTTACTCTGCCGTCAACGTCAATATGGACGGACAGAACCTGGTCATGGAAGTTCAGCAGCACTTGGGGAACAACTGGGTGCGCTGCCTTGCCATGGGCGCTACGGAAGGGTTGTCCCGAGGCGCAGAGGCTGTTGACCAGGGTGAACCTATCTCCGTCCCCGTAGGCAAAGGTGCCCTTGGACGGCTGTTCAACGTGCTGGGTGAACCCCTGGACGGTCTGGGCGTTGTAGCTGCTGAAGAGAAATGGCCCATACACCGTGACCCGCCCGCCTTTGAAGACCAGGAGACCAGCACCCAGATGCTGGAGACCGGCATTAAGGTCATTGACCTGATTGCTCCCTTTGCTAGGGGCGGTAAGATTGGCGCGTATGGCGGTGCCGGCGTAGGCAAAACGGTCATCATCCTGGAGCTCATCAACAACATCGCTAAAGTGCACCAAGGCTACTCGGTCTTCGCTGGGGTGGGAGAACGTTCCCGTGAAGGCAACGACCTCTGGAACGAAATGAAAGACTCCGGCGTGTTGGACAGCGCGGCCCTGGTATTCGGTCAGATGAACGAATCACCGGGTGTGCGTGCTCGCATCGCCCTGACCGGTCTGACGATGGCGGAGTACTTCCGCGATGTTGACGGCCAGGACGTGCTTCTCTTCATCGACAACATCTATCGATACATCCTGGCAGGGATGGAAGTATCCGCGCTGCTAGGACGACTACCCTCCGCTGTGGGCTACCAGCCTACTCTGGCAACAGAGATGGGTGAGCTTGAAGAGCGGATTACCAGTACCAAGAAGGGGTCAATCACGTCTGTGCAGGCCATTTACGTGCCCGCTGACGACTACACGGACCCCGGCATCGTGGCGACGTTCGGTCACCTGGACGCCATCATCTCCTTGGAGCGTTCCATCGCAGAGCAGGGCTTGTACCCGGCAGTGGACCCGCTGGCCTCCAACTCCCGCATCCTGGACCCCCAGGTCGTTGGTGAGGAGCACTATCGGGTAGCACGAGGCGTACAGTCCGTGCTACAGCGCTATCGGGACCTGCAGGACATCATCGCCATTCTGGGCGTGGAAGAGCTGTCAGAAGAGGACAAGGTCATAGTAGGCCGAGCCCGAAGGCTGCAGCGGTTCCTGTCCCAGCCCATGAACGTGGCAGAGGTATTCACAGGACGTGAAGGCCGCTACGTGACCATCGCAGACACCGTACGTGGGTTCGCCGAGATTCTGGACGGCAAGCACGACGACATCCCTGAACAGGCTTTCTACATGGTTGGCGCAATCGAAGAGGCCCGTGAAGCGGCCGAGAAGATGGGCTAGGGTATAGCTATGGCAACAATGCTCTTTGAAATGGTGACGGCTGAAAAGCTGCTCTTCTCCGACCAAGTGGAGTCCATTGTGGCTCCCGGTGAGGCCGGGGAGTTGGGGATATTGCCGCACCATGCTCCATTGCTCTCCATCCTGAAATCAGGTGAGCTGCGGATAACGCAGGACGGCCAAGAGCAGTCCATCGCCCTGACCGGCGGGTTCATCGAAGTACTCGATAACAAGGTCACCGTGCTTGCAGACGCTGCAGAACGGGCCGACGAGATAGAGCTGGAGAGGGCTGAGGAGGCCGTACAGCGTGCCGAACAGCGCATTTCGACCAGAGAGGCAGATTTGGACCTTGAACGCGCGCTAGGGTCCTTACGGAGGGCTCAGGTGAGGGTAAGCGTGGCCCGCCGACGTCGTTCTCGAGGGAATCAACCTCCGGCAGGGACTCCGCAGGCCCCATCAGCCTAGCAATCTAGGAAATAAAGCAAACAAAAGAGGCGCCCAGTAGGGCGCCTCTTCTTTGTTCTATTAATGCTTCTTCGGCAGCTAGCTGTTCGAGCCGCTCTCCCCGGAACGAAGGTAGTAGGTCATGGATTGAAGGGAGAGGACCGGGTCTATGTTCCGCACCTTCACTTCAGAGGGCACGAGAGGATTTACAGGTGCGTAGTTCAGGATTGCGCGGATGCCACAGTCAGTAATCCGTTGAACCACATCGCTGGCCTGGGCTGCAGGCACCGCAACGATGCCTATCTGGATGTTCTTCTGGCGAACGGTGTCCGGTAGCTGATCCATGGGTTGGACGATGAGGCCACCAATGCTCTGCCCCACCTGCCGCGCATCAGAGTCAAACGCTGCAACTACCTTGAACCCCTCTGGAGAGAAGCCGGGATAGCTGATGATTGCTCGACCCAATCGACCTACGCCGACAACGGCGATGTTCCATTCATGGTCAAGCTGAAGGATGTCTTGGAGTTCATTGACCAGGTAGCGGACGTTGTAGCCACGCCCCTGTTTGCCGAAGCGGCCAAAGTAGCTGAGGTCTTTGCGGATTTGGGCAGGAGTCATTTGCAGCGTCTGACCAAGAAGTTGGGAGCTTACGATCTCACTTCCATCGTCCAAGAGCTGCCGTAGAGCCCGCACATACTGTGGGAGTCGGTTGACTACAACTTCAGGTACATCCATGGAAAGTTTAGTCACCTCGTTGAATAAGTATCCGAGGAGTAAACCCGCCTCATTGTATGGAGGGGCCGTAAGAGCGTCAAGGGTTTGTGAAACGCGTTGCTAGTGGGTTTGCATGAGACGTGGACGGGTATAGGTGTTCTCTTAGAACTTACCTCTGAGTTGCTTGAAGGTGAGTCCGACGATGACGAACAGGACAAAAGCGGTTGCTCCGCCAAAAAAGAATCCCTGTGAAATGCCAAACTCCTTGGCTATGGCACCCGCCATGATTGCACCTATGGAAACGAGAGCGAAATCAAGCATGAACAGGCTCAATACTCGACCTCTCAGCGTGTCCGGAACGATGGTCTGGATGAGGGTGTTGTTGGTGGCCATGTAGAACATCTGCGTTGAGCCCATGGCAACCAGAGCCAGCATGGAAAGCCACACTGTGGAGGTAAAGGAGAAGGCCACCATAGTCAGGCCGGAAGCCATGGCAGCTACCAGCAACATGATGCCCTTGTGTTCCACTTTACCCAGCGAGGCAAGGGATAGCGTACCTATGAGCGCTCCTACCCCATAGGCGGATAAAAGGTAGCCCAGACCCTTATCAGGGTTGTGGAGGACTTCCGATGCGAACACGGGCATAAGCCCATTGATGAAAGACATGAGGAACATGGACGGAATCATGCCTACGAGTATCAGTGCCATGATGACAGGGGTCTTGGTTGCGTAGGTTACTCCCTCTTTGAAGTTGGTTAGGAACGATTGGCCCTTGCTGGCGCTGAAGTCCTCTTGCGGGATGCGCAACGGCAGCACCAATAAGAACACGCCGACAAAGGCACCAGCCTGTATGAAGAAGTTTGTGGCTGGTCCGACGGTTGCAATGAGGATTCCCCCTACCGTTGGGCCAATAATCCGTGTCACCTGAAAGGCGGCAGAGTTCATGGCGAGGGCAGGCATTAAATGTTCTTTGGGCACCGAGTTGGCTACCAGGGTCTGTCGAGTCGGGTTATTCATTGCCCAACCCGCACCAAAGAGGAAGGTGAAGACGAATAGGTGCCAGACCGCCACTTCGACGTACAGAAAGCCTGCGACAAGAGACGCAAAGACAAGGCCAAGGAGTGCCAGGTAGACCTGGGTAATCAGCATTAGCTTCTGCCGATCCATGCGGTCTGATAGCACGCCACTGATTGGGCCAGCTACCAGGAAGGGGATGCCTCTGATGCCGGCGACTGTTCCTGTGAGAAGAGCATCGCCAGTGATATGAAATGCCAGCCAACCGATGGTGATCTGTTGAACCCAGTTACCACCACTAGAGACCAGGGTACTAATCCATAGGAGTTGGTAGTTGCGGTATTTGAAGGGAGAAAACGTACGGATGTTTGTGAGGCGCCTCCGGTGGGGCGTTTCTTCAGTGAGAGGGGCGTCTGAAACCTGCTCGCTCAATGGTCTATGAACCCCTCTTTGAAGACGTAGTTTAAGGATGGATATTGTCTGGTGCTATCGCAGTATAGACCTGTTGGCTAGGCAGCGCTAGCTACGGTCGCCGTACCTAGTGCCTTTACATCACCTTCCTTGGCTAGGACACGGGAGGTCGATGGGCGGCCCATGGCTGCGTTTCTTCCAACGCCGCTGAGACGCGAAGCACCGTAGCTTCGTCGCCAAAACGTCCCACGACGTGTAGGCCTATGGGCAGGCCAGTAGCCGTGAAGCCTGCAGGGACGCTGGCGGCGGGCTGGCCGGTCATGTTGAACAGGTAGCAGAACGGCGTGAACGCCCAGCGTGGGTCTACTGATACGCTGTTGATGGTGTCCGGCCAACCTTCTATCGGAAACGCAGCTACGGCGGTGGTGGGCGTCAATAGGACATCGTAGGTGCTGAACAGGTCACGCATACGACCTTTTAGTCGTTCCATCTCTCTGAGCGACCGTGACAGGTCGGCTACCGTCCAGTTAGCCGCGTCCTCCAAGAACGTGCGCATGCTGGGCATTAGTTCATCGGCGTGGGCGTCCAGCATCCAACCCAGGCTTGCTGAGTAATCACTGATGAAGATGGTGCGGAAGGACTCTCTGAGCAACATGCCGTCCAGTGCCACGTCAGGCTCTTCCACAATGGCACCCATATCTGAGAACCGTTTGGCTGCGGCCTCGACCGCGGCCCGCACTTCAGGCTCGACGGGCATCCCGCCAAGGTTGGGGACCAAGGCCATTTTGATACCCTTCACGCCACCGTTTAAGGCAGCCTGGAAGTCTGGCGGTTCTTCCAAGATGGACATGGGGTTCTCCGGGTTCGGTGCGGCCATAGCGTCCAGGAGGAAAGCGGCATCGCGGACAGTTCTGGCCAGAGGCCCGGTCTGGCCGAAGACGTTCCACCCTCCAGCACCGTTGTAGCTGCTTGGCACCCGGCCCCGGGTTGGTTTTATCCCGTAAACACCGCAGAAACCGGCGGGCATTCGGATGGAGCCCCCACCGTCGCTGCCTTGCGCTATCGATGAGAGACCGGAGGCCACCGATACGGCTGCACCACCGCTGGAACCCCCGGGAGTTCGAGTGATGTCCCACGGGTTACGACATGGCTCTCCCAGCAGGTTCTCCGTAGTGCCGCGGTGGCCGAACTCCGGGGTGTTAGTCTTGCCGGTGATTATGGCCCCGGCGGCACGGATCCTGGCCACCACAAGGTCGTCGGCATCCGGCACATCGTCCTTGAAAATGAGCGAGCCTCTGGTCGTTCGGATACCTGCCGTGCGATTCAGGTCTTTGATAGGGACAGGTATGCCGTGGAGGGCACCAAGCGCATCGCCTTTGATGACCTGTTGCTCTGCTAGTTTGGCGGTAGCAAGGGCTTCATCGCTGCACACAGTCAGGAATGCGTTCAGCTGGGGGTTCAGCGTTTCAATCCTGCGCAGGGACATTTCAACCAACTCGACGGGAGAGAGCTTCCGCTCTCCTATCCACTGCCGGAGTTGCCAGGCTGGAGTAAACGCGAGCTCTATATCGTCCATTGTCCCTCCTCAGAGACTACCAGGGTAGGGTAAAACGTATCTGAGGGCAACGTTAAAGAGCGTGCCTAATTCATTGACCGCAAACCTTGGCTCCAGTAAAATGAACCTGCCTCGAATGGGGCGCACACGGCCATGATTTCCCCTGTCTGCCCCCGGATTGCCTGCATAGCTGCCGGAGTCAGGAAGTACTGAGGAGTACCGTTGGATTACACAAGCGCCCTTCACCACGTATTAAGCCTTGCTGACCTTGAGCGAATGACTGATCCTCCAGGGAAACGGCCTCGCTATGACCTGTCGCGTATGGCGATGTTCATGGATCACCTGGGGAACCCTCAGCGAGGCGTCAAAACGGTTCATGTGACGGGCACAAAAGGCAAAGGCAGCACTTCTGCCATGATCTCCTCTATCCTCACCGGTTGTGGATTCAATGTAGGTCTGTACACATCGCCACATCTGCACACCATGCGGGAGCGGATACAGGTGGACGGAAGCCCACTCAGCGAAGAGTCATTTGCCGAGGCTGTGGCCAGTGTATGGACATCTGTGGATGCTCTGGCCGCCGGCGACGCTCCGGAACACGTGACGACGTTTGAGGTGCTGACGGCGATGGCCTTCATGGCATTCGCCGAGCGCAAGGTTGACTTCCAGGTGCTGGAGGTCGGGATGGGCGGCACTCTGGACGCCACAAACCTTGTCGAGGACCCAATGGTCTGCGTCATCACGTCGGTCAGCCTCGACCACACAGCAATCCTTGGCAACACTGTCGAGGAGATAGCCAGAGACAAAGCAGGCATCATCAAACCCGGCGCAACTGTGATAACGGCGCCGCAAACGCCCAATGTCATCACCATTCTGGAGGAGGCCTGCCTCAGGGTGGGTGCGACTCTGGTAAACGTTGCGAAGGACTATACCTGGCAGGGAGGCACCTGGGACCTGAAGTGTCAGGAGCTTGAGGTGAACGGCCCCTCCGGGACATGGCAAGGAAAGCTGCCTCTGTTAGGGGAGCATCAGTTAGAGAATGCAGTCTGCGCCATTGCTGCCGTTGAGACCTTGGCTGAACGTGGCGTGGTTGCCCCTCACCAGGAAGCGCTAAACGGGCTGATGCAGGTCACCTGGCCCGGGAGGCTTGAAGTTCTCCAAGAGAGCCCACTGGTAGTAGTGGACGGTGCACACAACCCGTATTCAACACAACAACTCGTTCTGGCGGTGCAGCGTCATTTCCCGATTGAACGGTGCATTGTGCTCTTCGGAGCCTCGCAAGGGCATGATCTTACGGGTATCGTGGCCGCTTTAGCGGAGTTGGCTCCGGCAGAGGTGATCGCGACCACATCTAGGCACCCCCGATCAGTGCCGATGGATCATTTGATGCAGGAGTTCCAGGACGTTGGAATGTCTGTACACTGGGGTGGAACGGTCAGCGAAGGACTGCAACAGGCTTTGGAAATAGCAGGCCCTGGCGACCTTGTCCTGGCGACGGGATCGTTGTTCACGGCAGTTGAGGTCAGAGAGAAATTATTGGAGATACCCGCTGAAGAGTATCCCGAGTTGCAAGCGATCAGATTTTCTTCAAAGGTGAGGTAGGCTCGTGACTGAACGGAAGCGTGTAGTCGTTACTGGTATGGGAGCAATGACTCCCCTTGGTGAGACCGTGGATGAGTATTGGTCAAACCTTATTCAAGGAAAGTCCGGCATCGGCCCTATGACCCAGGCAGACCCTACTGGGTTCCCTACCACCATTGCCGGCGAGGTTCGGAGTTTTGATCCCGTAACCTACATAGACGCCAAGGAAGCCCGCAGGATGGCGCGGTTTGCACAATTCAGTGTAGCGGCATCATTACGGGCAGCAGAGAGCGCGGGCCTGAATGCCTCGAACATGATTCCAGAGGAGTCAGGCGTTGTGCTGGGCAATGGCAATGGCGGTTTGCCCACAACCGAGGAACAGGCGCATGTCTTGTTTGAACGCGGTGGGATGAAGGAATCGCCCTTTTTCATCCCGATGATCCTTCCCAACATGGCTGCGGCACAGATCAGTCGTATCCTAGGGCTCAAGGGCTACTCCAACACGGTCATCACCGCCTGCGCGGCTGGGACACAAGGGATTGGCGAAGGCGCAGAAGTGATACGCAGGGGCGCTGCCAAGGTGGTGTTTGCCGGCGGCACGGAGGCCGGGATATGCCAACTCTCTTTGGGGGGCTTCAGTGTCATGAGGGCCCTCTCAACCAACAACGATGACCCTACCAAAGCCAGTAGGCCCTTTGAGGCGAACCGCGATGGGTTTGTACCCGGTGAGGGTGCGGGAATCCTGGTTCTTGAGGAGATGGAGCATGCTATCAGTCGAGGCGCAAATATCCTCGCGGAGATCGTGGGATACGGGGTGTCTTCAGATGCGTTTCACCCGGTGCACCCGGACGAAAATGGCGAGGGCGCTGCCCGTGCCATGCAATGGGCTATTGCCGATGCCGGACTTGCACCAAAGGACATCGATTACATCAACGCTCATGGCACGTCGACGCCGGTCAACGACGCGATTGAGACGCTTGCCATCAAGCTGGTGTTCGGCGATGGCGCGTACCACGTGCCGATAAGCTCTACGAAATCGATGATCGGCCATGCAATGGGCGGGTCAGGGGGCGTAGAGGCTGTTGTGGCGGTGAAGACCATCCAAACAGGCATTATCCACCCCACAATCAACTATGAGGTGTCGGATCCTGCTTGCGACCTGGACTACGTGCCCAACGAGGCAAGGAAAAAGGATGTAAGCACAGTCCTATCCAACAGCTTTGGGTTTGGTGGACAGAATGCATGCCTTGTCATCCGTAGGTTTGAGGAATAGCTAAGACGGGGCGGACAAACCTACCGGTAGCATGCTGCTGAACTGTGTGTCCACGGCCATTGTATGACTGCAAGTCTGGTGGCTTGCGTAGAATGCACACTCACAATGCCAACGACCGTTGTCAAAGGTTAGTGCATGATCGGAGTGGTCTCCGTGGAACAGGACGGTGAACTTGAGGAGTATCACCCTGCTGTGGTCTTGAGCGTACCACTTGGCTTTCTCAATCTTGCCGATCAATCCGGAGTCCATTCTGTCCTCCTTGCGATGCAGCTTTTCCCACCAGCAGCATTCTAGTTCTGTAAGGGGATGTGATCAACGATTTGTAAGGCAATCTTTGCCCGTATTGTATAAATAATCACTCTTGACAAACCACTATAAAGAACGGTACTGTGGCGTTGATGTTAGGTAGGTATACACCTACTGTCCTTCGTACCCAGACACACGGGTCAAGGAGTTCCCTTCCAAGAAATTTGTTTGCACCAATTCAGTGTGTTATTGGCTGCTGTCACAACCCACCCTCTGATTAGGAAAAGCGACTGCCTTTTATGACAAAATACATCTTTGTGACCGGTGGAGTAGTAAGTTCCGTAGGGAAAGGTATCAGTGTCGCTTCCATCGCTCGCATCCTGAAGAGCTGCGGCCTCACGGTCTCAGTACAGAAGCTTGACCCTTACCTCAACGTTGACCCCGGCACCATGTCCCCCTACCAACACGGTGAAGTGTTTGTCACCAAGGACGGCTGCGAAACGGACATGGACCTTGGCCACTACGAACGCTTCACTGACCTTGAACTCACCCGATCATCGAACATCACTGCAGGTCAGGTGTACAGCGCGGTCATCGCCAAAGAGCGACAGGGCGCGTACCTGGGCGGCACCATACAGACGGTCCCCCACGTGACCAACGTCATTAAGGATGCCATTAAGCGACTGGCTGAAGAGACGAACCCGGATGTGGTGGTTGTGGAGGTCGGCGGGACGGTTGGCGACATTGAGGGGCTCCCGTTCCTGGAAGCAATACGGCAGATGCCCAACGATGTAGGGCGAGAGAACGTCTACTACATCCACGTGACGCTCCTGCCGCACATCTCAGCTACCGGCGAATTGAAGACCAAGCCCACGCAGCACAGCGTGAAAGAGCTGCGGAGCATCGGGATTCAGCCGGACTGCATCATCTGTAGAAGCGATTTCCCGGTGGCAGACGACATCAAGGGAAAGATTGCACTGTTCTGTGACGTGAAGGTGGAAGCAGTCATCCCGCTTCCTACCGTGGATACGATCTACGAGGTCCCCCTGATCCTCCAGGAGGCGGGTTTGTCCAAGCTGCTTGGAGAGAAACTGGGACTTGGGGTACTGGCTCCCGACCTCACGGACTGGGAGAGCATCGTCGAGAAGATAAAAGAACCCCATGAGCCACTGCCGGTAGCTATTGTGGGGAAGTATGCCACCCTGCCAGAGGCCTATATATCGGTGAAAGAAGCCCTGCTTCATGCGGGAGTGTCCCATGAGCGGGATATCCAGGTAACTTGGATACCTTCAGAGGACATTGAACGTGATGGCGCGGAATACTATTTGAAGAACACTTGTGGCATTGTTGTCCCGGGAGGGTTTGGCGCCCGGGGTGTGGAAGGCATGATAGAGGCCGCACGTTACGCACGGGTGAATAAGGTCCCTTACCTGGGTCTCTGCCTGGGGATGCAGCTTATGGTTGTAGAGGCCGCTCAGAGTGAAGCCGGCTTACCTAAAGCCAATTCCACGGAGTTTGACCCGGAAACCCCGGACCCTGTCATAGACCTGATGTCAGATCAACGTGAAGTGACCGAGATGGGCGGGACGATGCGACTTGGCGTCTATCCTTGCACCGTTGTCGCAGGTACCCGTGCATCTCAGGCGTATGGCGAAGACGTGGTAGGTGAACGGCACCGGCATCGCTTCGAGTTGAACAATGCATATCGGGAGACCCTGGAAGACGCGGGTATACGGTTCAGCGGTTTATCCCCTGACAACCAGTTGGTAGAGATTGCAGAGGTTGTGGATCACCCGTTCATGGTTGGGACGCAGTTCCATCCGGAGTTCCGGTCTCGACCAAATCGGCCACACCCGTTGTTTAAGGACTTTGTGGGAGCTGCCCAGCACGTGGTACGAGAGGGCATGCAGACCCCATTGCAATTGGACGGCGTTGAGATTGCCGGAGAGTCCAAATCTTGAAAAATAGACAGGAAGCTTGAATAATGTGAGATAATAGACAGAGTGGTGTTCTAGTTCCCCGGATTTTCCCTCCAATCGGCTATTCAAACTGCCAGGCCTCAGAACAATTCCAACCATCCCAACACACGCGCTATTCCCTACTAACCTCTGAGGCAGCAACCACCACTCACGTACATCTCTAAATGACAAATACTTCTCCTGGCCGCTCATGGTACGAAAGCCAGTGGACAATCAATACCCTAACTTCAGAAAAACTACATAGGACAAGTTCCAAGGAGAATCATGCAAGAGACCGCAATGAGTATGGCGCAGCTGGAAGCAAAGACCAAAGAGGAATTGCTTGCGCTGTCTACAGAGATGGGCATAGAGAACGGAGCCCAAAGGCGGGAGGAGATTGTCTTCCACCTGCTAGAGGCTTACGCGAAGCAGCAGGGATACGTCCTGGCTACCGGTCTACTGGAGATCGTAGGCGATGGATACGGCTTCCTGAGGCAGCAGGGCTTGAGGGCAGGTCCCGGTGATGTGTATATATCGCAATCGCAGATCAGGCGCTTCGCGCTACGTACTGGCGATCAAGTGACTGGCCAGGTACGACCACCCAAAGAAGGCGAGCGGTACTTCGGGCTGATTCGAGTCGAGGCTGTGAACGGCGGCGACCCGGAAGCCACGCGCACGCGAGCGCACTTCGATAATCTGACTCCCATCTACCCGACCGAACAACTCATTCTGGAGTCGAAGCCAACCAACCTGACGCAACGATTGATCGACCTGGTCGCGCCGATTGGGAAGGGCCAGCGCGGACTGATTGTGTCACCACCGAAGGCAGGCAAGACGTTCCTGCTAAAAGACATCGCTAATGGGATTTCAGAGAACCATCCAGAAGTGTTCCTGATGATCGTGCTCGCGGGCGAGAGGCCGGAAGAGGTCACAGACCTGCGACGCTCCATCAACGGAGAGGTGTACGCATCGACCTTTGATGAACCGGTGGAGGATCACTGCCGGACGGCGGAGGTCTCTTTGGAGCGAGCCAAACGACTGGTTGAGAGCGGTAAGCACGTTGTTGTCCTGCTGGACAGCCTTACGCGCCTGGTGCGGGCGTACAACTTAGCGGTGCCATCTACAGGCCGTACGCTCTCCGGTGGTATTGATACAAGCGCCCTGTATCCTCCCAAGCGTTTCTTCGGCGCTGCCAGAAACACGGAGGAAGGCGGAAGCCTGACAATCGTTGCCACATGCCTGGTTGATACCGGTAGTCGAATGGATGAAGTGATCTATGAGGAGTTCAAGGGCACAGGCAACAGCGAGATTGTCCTGGACCGCAGGCTCTCCGAGAAGCGCATCTACCCGGCAATCGACATCCACCGTAGCGGCACGCGTAGAGACGAGCTGCTTCTGAGTGAGGACGCGTTGAAGCAAGTCATGTTGCTGCGTAGGATGATCTCCATGATCACTACCACTGGCGGCATGGATGCCAATGACGCAACTGAGCGCGTGCTGGAACGGCTGGCCAAGGCGAAGACCAACGTGGAGTTCCTGGCCAACCTCAGCAAGGAAATGGCGCGATAGCTAGTAGGATCTGGTAGTTATCGCCTGTATACCCCCTTTAAGGCCATGAAACGCGGCGTGTTAATCACGCCGCGTTCTTTTGTGGGTTCCATAGCAACGCCACTCCATTGAAACTCATCCTCATCCCTAGCTAATTCCCTTGACAGCTATAACTGTATTTAGTAAAGTCTCTTCGGCTACATGTGTCTTAGGTAATCCTGTGTGTATGGGATTACAAACAGGTTCAGCAATTCCCTGAAATTGGTCAGGAAATGATGGAACCATTGCAGAGGGCGCATCGTTATAAGCCATGTGGAGCCCTACGGCGCTGCTTGTTTTCTATGAGTAGTTCCCTAGGAAAAAAACTCCCAAAGGGATGGTTACATAGTGAGAAACCTGATACATAACGCTTCAGCGGGTAGGGCCGATAAGCCTGTTGCGCTGCCGAAAGGAGGGGACCGCCCGTCCGAGATGTCCAGGTATATGAAATCCTGGGCTGCACGGTGCGGAGTTCGGTCGAGAGCAGGCCCGTAAGGAGCGATGGGAGCTGCCGCTAAGGATGCTTCCGGGTAAAAGACGTTTTAAGGACTTTCTGGAAAACCCCGTTACAAAATATATGGAGGACATAGTGAAAGGTTATACGAAGATTACGGCAGCGTTAGCCGCCTTTGTTTTGTTGTTTATCGCCATTGGCGTTAGCACACCAGACACGGCGTCAGCGCAAGCAGCCACAATCACAATAGTACCCACGTCGCCTTCGACGCTGACTACAGATGCGAAAAAGAATAATACCACTTGTTCCGTAATCACCGGACTGTCTACATGCGCGGCCGGTGATAACACCTATACCATCACGGTTACCGACGCTGCTGCGAACACCGCGGCCGCTGAATTTAATACGGTCGAGGTGACCATAAAGAACGCGGACTTGGCAACGGTTACTGGTAAATGGGCACCTGACGCAAATGCCAAGACCATCACGTTGCTAGAGACCGCTATAGACACTGGCATATTCACCCGCTTGGTCACGACCAAGCATGCGAGCACGGGTCTCATCTTTAATGGTGGTAACGGTAGGGTGTCCGCATCCACCTCCACCACCTCATCGACCGTTCTCTCCTGGGATAACGTAGCAGGCAACGACGCTATCTCCGGTAATGACCTCGCGCTCACAGTCGCTGAGCAAACTGCTATCGTTGCTGCCAATCTCACGACGGTATACGACGGATCAGCCGGGGTAGCCAATAACATGAACCTCGCGCTGGCCATCAGCGCCGTCAGCACCGCAGGCGTAGTTACCCACGCGGCCGTTGGCACAGCACTGATTGCTGGCGACTATCTTTACACACCAGCGCTTGTAGAGACTAAAGCATTCTCCGGAAATACTCTTACCGGTACCTACAAGCCAAGTGGTACGTTGGGTATTTCTAAGTCAATCACGGTTGATAACGTGAAATCATCCCTGGTGTCAAATTCACCAGCCGTTGATTTAATCACGAAGAGCGCCAAGACTGTGACCTTCAATGCGGACATCACAGATACTGGTGCTGGGTATCCGTCTAAGAGTTCCAACATTGTTGCGAACAACACAGCCGGAACCAAGGGTCGGATTCAATTGTTTGTCGGTAGCAAAGCTGCTGGAGCCGTTACCGTACCCTCTTCCTCATACAGT
The DNA here is from genome assembly GCA_029936935.1 of Dehalococcoidia bacterium. Lineage (GTDB taxonomy): Bacteria > Chloroflexota > Dehalococcoidia > Lucifugimonadales > UBA1127 > UBA1127. The sequence continues at coordinate 27,867 of JAPYRQ010000019.1, forward strand.
GCGATTACTAACGGCTGGAATCTGAGTTACAGTGTCAGTTCCACTGACATTAAGAACATTGGCCCGAGGGTACCGTTCTGGATAGAGGCAGAAGACTTGGCCGGAAACGTGCAGAAGCCCAGTGCCGGCTACAAGGGCAATACTACCTCTCAAGGCCTTACCACCACAGTGGTTGACACGTCCTTGATCGGTATGGGCGACGACATGCTGAATAACCAGAGTGTAATGATTTATTACGCTGGTGTTAAAGAAACGAAGGTCATCAGTGACTTCGTAAGTGCTACTGGAGTGATGACGACGGCTGCCTTCTCGGCCGTGACTCCTGCTAATGTCGAATATGAGCTTAAGGGTGTTGGGCTGGTAACAGTAGACAGCGTAGCTCCAACTGTTGCTTCCGCTGCTGCGGTACAGACCGGACACAACTGGTCCGCCTCTAAGGCGGCTGGCTCACGTATCCGAACGGGATTGTTCGACAAGGACACTTCCATCCGCGTGACGTTCACAGACGCCAGCGGTTTGTTGGCCTCGACTGTCAGCCCGGCATCCTTCAGTGTCGCCGGTAACACAGTTGTTTCCACCCTATTGGTAGACGTGGTTGGTGAGAACGCCGCCGCACCTGTGCAGCGGATTCCCAATGACGTTTTCCTTACATTGGGCACAGCCCTTTCATCCAGCGGACGTCCGAACGTGAGCGTCATCGGTGGCATTATTACAGACAAAGCTGGTAATGCTGTCGTGAGCGGCACCTACAAGGCGACCGACAAGCTCGGAGTTGGCCTGGCAACGTCCAAGAACGTGGAGTTCAGCAAGAAAGAAGTTAAGATTACTATCACCGCTGACGAGCAGTTGCTTGCTGCACCCACCGTGCTACAAAAGGATTTGAACAGTGCTACCTCATCTACGTCATTCGGTGGAACTATTACCACTGGTACGAGCACTACCCAAAAGGGAGCGTTGACCTACGAATATAAGTCAACAATAGCTGGTATACCCGGTAGCCAAGCTGGTGCGGAGATGAATGTATACATAACCGGCAACGATACCAGTTCCAATATTGGTAAAGCCGGCCATAACACCGACGGCGCAAACCCCGCGGCCATAATCTTTGAGCTCGACAAGAAGCTCAATGGTGGCGCGAACCCCAAGGTTTCTGTCTCCGATAAGGTGGCCGAGGTCACCAGTGGTTCTATTACCACTGCGACCGTAAGTACAACAAATGTGGGCCCCAGTATCGAATCCGTTGATCCTCTAATTGTCACGGTGGACTTCAACCGCCGCTGCGTGACTGCGGTATGTACTCTCACTGCTGCGTCAGACGCACTGGGTGAGTCCAAGGAGTATGCACGTGACAGTTACAAGACTGTTACTTTGACCAAAGCAACCATGAAGGTTACCTTCTCGGATGGTACCTATGAGACGACCACCTTTGACGTGGCTACCGATATAACTAGCCCGGACAACAAACGATTCACCATTCCGGTGTCCTCGCCCAAGGTTGGTCAGTATGAATTGTCCATTCAAGCGGTGGACCAGGCAGGAAACAACAATTTGGATGCATCCACCGCAGCAGCGGCTCAGACCCTGAAGTGGGATTGGAAGATCACTGCTGCTAAGCCAGTCAAACTGGCTTTGTCCCCAGGCTGGAACCTGATTTCCCTTCCCTTCCAGCCAGCAAACCCGGCAATCAACTCGGTAATTGCGAGTACACACCCGGCTGACATCGTCATGACCTTTGATAACGCCAACCAGGTATGGCTGGTTTCCCGCCGCGATGCGGATTCCGGTCTCTTCGCTGGCGACGTCACAGTAATGACGGCGAACACCGCGTACTTCGTGCGAACGAACAACTTCCAGGAACTTTCCGTCCTTCGTCCGCCAACAGCGACCGCGGCCGCAGCACCGCCTCCCCCGCCCGCCATTGCGGTGGTACCGGGTTGGAACTTGGTGCCCGTTGTTAGCCTAAGCCTCCCATTGCCCGTGGGTATTGCAGCGGATTCCTACTTCGGAACGTTACAGTCTGGAGCCAACAAGGGTTGGTTGAAGGCAATGACGTTTAGTCCGCTGACCCGAACATGGTCGTCCGTGACGCCCAGTACGACCACGACCTATGTTGTTGGGGCGATAAACCCCTGCACGAACGCTGCACTTGTAGCAGCGGATGTGGCAACGCAATCTGAACCTTGTCAGAGTGGCGCATACACTATCGTGACTGCCGATGGTGGTTTCGATGGCTCCGACACAGTTGCGTTGAAGCCACCGGTTCTGGTTGGTAAGGGCTATTGGCTCTATGCCACTGCTGCTGGCGTGGTTATCCCGTAACTAGAACTTGACCTGGACCCTAGCCGGGAGTGACAATCTAGGGAAATACTAGCGGCCCGGGGATCCTCTTCCTGAAAAGGGGGAGGGTTCCCGGGCTAAGCTGCAAAATGCGCAAGAGCCGCCAGGCTTTAGTGCTTAGATCAAGGAGAATGTGATGCGAACTGTGAATTACCCCGCAAAGATTTCCCTCTCGTTTGGTATCTTTGTTGCCCTCGTAATGATGCTGGCGTTAAATGGGAGATCCACAGTGTATGCCCAAGGATCACCACCCCCAGGACCAGTTGTTTTTTCAGGACTGGTAACTGTGGGTGGGGCCACGGCGCCTGATGGGTTGAGCATCGTAGGACGGATGGCTCCCATTCTTCTTACTCCGTATGAGTCATTTTCTCAAACTACTTTCGGAGGCTCATACACGCTCTTGGCGGTGGGGCCTCCATCCAGTAGCTATCTGTATAGCCCAATAACATTTCATATAATTCCCAACGCTGCATATCCCTACATACCTACTACGGGCATAGCAGCTCTAGAGACGACGTTATTTCTGGGAGGTCCTGGAATCCAAGATGCCTACGTGCTGACGTTCCCAGCGTTACCACTGCCACCTACACCGACGCCGGTACCAACCGCTACCGCAGCACCACCAACGCCGGTACCAACCGCCACCCCGGTTCCGCCGACGCCAGTACCACCGACTCCGACGCCGGCACCAACTGCTACCACGATACCGCCGACGCCAGTACCACCGACTCCGACGCCGGCACCAACTGCTACAACTGTACCGCCTACGGCAACCATAGTTCCGGCTCCTGTAGCCACGTTGGTGATTGATCAACCTGAGGATGATGGCCCTCAGACAGTTGCGGGCACATGTGGCCGGTCCGAGGTGACTGACCTTAGCTTCTTGCTGGCGGGTGTTGCGTTCCTGGGCCTTGTATGGCGTAGGAAAATTCGTAGTTAAACTATTATTGTGAAATAGAAGAAACGCCTCTGTTTTTGAACAAAGATGGGGGCGTTTCATTTATTGAACAAGACTGGTCTTACAAGGCCTGAATTTACCTTGACAGCCTCTTTCTGTGAATGCTACCGTTGGATTAATTGAGCAGTCTGCCTAGGTGAGTGCTAAATGGCTACTAAAGCGTATCTATCTCCAAGGCGAGAGACTATCCTCAAAACCGTTCTTGATGGCTATATTGCTACGGCTGTACCGGTGCCTTCAGAAGTGGTGACGCGCCAACATGGTCTTGGTGTCAGCGCAGCTACAGTGCGCCATGAGATGGCTGCCCTGGAAGAAGAAGGGTACATAAGCCGCCCTCACCTCTCGGCCGGAGGCGTACCTACTGACAAAGGCTACCGCTACTACGTTGAAGCCCTTGCTATCACCCCGGAACTACCTTTGGAAGCCAAGCGCTCCATGCGAGAACAGTTAACATCGGTTGGCAAAGATGTTGACGTATGGACCAAGCTGTCCGCGCGAATGCTGGCAGAGGTTGCCAACAACATGGCACTGGTTTCCATGCCAAGAACCATTCAGACTCGCATACGCAACCTTCAGTTAGTGTATTTGGACCAGTTCCTGGTGATGCAGGTAGTAGTTCTACAAGAGGCGCGCCTTCGCAAGGAATTGGTTCCCTTGACTGAACCAGTAACAGAAGAGAACATCAGCTATGTCTCAGGCAAACTGAACAACCACGTGAAGGGGCTTTCCTATCACGAGGTGTTGGATCGGAGCATTGAGACCACCCCCCTGGAAAAGGATGTGCTGGACGTAGCGCTGCGCATCTTACAAGAGGAGGACGAGGCAAGCTTTGCTGACTACATCATCGAGGGACTGCGACACCTGGTTGATCAGCCGGAGTTCAAGGGTTCTGCCCAAGTTCACGACCTCATAGAAGTTCTGGAGAGCCGTAGACTTGCTGAAGCTATTCTTACGGAAAGCCCCGGAGTGGGTGGAATGCGGGTGGTCATTGGCGGGGAGAACCGGGAAGATGCTCTAAAGCCAATGAGCCTGGTCATCACTCAGTATGGCGTGCGGAACCAGGTCTTTGGGACGATCAGTATCGTTGGGCCTATGCGGATGCACTATGAGAAAACTATTGCCGGCGTTAATTATTTCTCATCACTGATGAGCCAGATGTTAGAAGAAGTGGGTTTAGGCCCATCGTAGAAGGCTAGGAGTTTATGGATACACAAGAAGATGCAAATGGGGCCGCACGGGAAGAACCGGCGGCCCCTAACGATAGCCAAGAAGCTTCCGATCCTCAGACAAAGATGAAGGAGCTTGAGGAGCGTGTTGAGCGCCTCACGGCAAATTGGCAGCGGTCGCAGGCCGATATGTCGAACTACCGCAAACATGTGGAGCGCGAGCAGCTTGAATTGGTTCAGACGACTACCGAAGGTCTGACTGCAGATACGCTCTCCATCCTCGACGATTTTGACCGTGCTTTTGTCACCATCCCTGAGAACCTCCGTTCATTCACGTGGATCGAGGGTGTCTGGCTTGTCTTCAAGAAGTTGGAGGCCATTCTCAATGCGCGAGGCCTGGAGGACATCAACGCCGAAGCTGGGAAAGCCTTCGATCCCATCTTGCATCAAGCCCTGTCTGAAGTGGATGGGGAGGCAGGAAACATCGTTGAAGTGGTCCAGAAGGGGTATACCATGAGTAACCGCCTTATACGGCCTGCTTTGGTGACTGTTGGGAAGGGCAAACCTGCTACGGAAGAGACTCCTGCCGCTCAGAGCGAAGATGAGGCCACGGTTGATTCTGAAGCTAAGCCTGACGCGTAAGACTCAAAGCCCTCCCCATTCGTACTAGCTACCATAGTGTACAATTGATTCACCTACGATATTGGGATTGATGTTTAGCTAATGGCAGACAACAAAAACTACTATGAGCTCTTGGGGATACCCAAAGATGCATCAGAGGAACAGGTCCGCAAGGCTTTCCGCGGACTTGCTATGGAATGGCACCCTGATCGCAACCGCGCTCCTGAAGCTGAAGATCGATTTAAAGAGATCAATGAGGCCTATCAGGTTCTCATCGACCCACAAAAGCGGCAGATGTATGACCAGTAC
>JAPYRQ010000086.1 GCA_029936935.1 Dehalococcoidia bacterium
GTCATAGCCAAGTTCGCCATGAGCCTGGACGGCAAGATAGCTACGTCCAGCGGCGAGTCTCAGTGGATTTCAGGAGAAGAAGCCCGGCGACATGCCCACAACCTGCGTAGGACAGCAGATGCCGTCATGGTGGGTGTAGGCACTGCCCTGGCCGATGAACCGCAGCTGACAGCACGGGATGCTAAAAACGCTCCCCTGGAACGGCAGCCCCTACGAGTCGTCGTTGACAGTTCCGGCAGGGTCTCTGCTTCCTCCAACCTGTTCAGCAGCCCGGGAAATGTGCTGGTAGCGACGGCGACAATGGATGAAGGCACAGAGACTGCGTTGGCCTCGGCAGGCGCAGAGGTCGTTCGACTACCCGGGGATGATGGACGAGTCGATATCGGAGCGTTGATGCCGTTTCTCGTGGCGAGGGGCGTAAACTCCGTTCTCGTTGAAGGCGGAGGGACGTTGCTGGCATCGCTGATAGAGCAAGGTCTGGTCAGCAAGGTGGAAGCAATCGTAGCGCCAATGCTCATCGGCGGTCGGAACGCTCTGACACCGATAGAGGGCGATGGGTTCAGCAGCCTGAAGGATGCAATACGGTTGGGCAACATAACAGTGGGCCGATTGGGGAATGATATCCATATTGTTGGGTACGTAGAAGCCGGTTCAAAGGACGGAACATAGTGTTTACAGGGATTGTTGTTGAGAAGGGGAAACTTCTTAGTTCCATCGATGGCGTTTTCACCATCGAAAGCTGGCTTGCCGTTGAGGGTGGGCAGATAGGCGATAGCATTGCCGTGAATGGGGCATGTTTAACTATCACCTCGCTGAGCGAAGGACAGTTCTCCGTGGACGTGACTCCGGAGACGTTGCGCCGCACCAGCCTTGGTGACGTGACCGCTGGCTTGCCGGTCAACCTGGAACCAGCGTTGGCATATGGCGGCAAAGTCGGTGGACACCTCGTCCAGGGCCACGTTGATGCTGTTGGTTCACTGGTGGATGTGACGTCTGAAGGCAACAGCTACCTCATCACCATTGAAGCACCCAAAGAGGTCATGCGCTATCTGGTGGAGAAGGGGTTTATCACGGTGGATGGCATCAGCCTGACTGTTACAGGGTTCAACGATACGCAGTTCACCATAGCAGTGATACCATATACATACGAACACACCACGCTGGGCGAGCGTCAGCCAGGCGACAAAGTGAATTTAGAGGCTGACATCCTGGCTAAATACACAGAGAGATTGTTGAAGGAAGGCGTCGGCGACGCTAATTCCAGCTCGACCTAAGAGCATCTGACCGTCCGAAGGAGGACCTAGTGCCTATCAGCACCATAGAAGAAGCAATTGAGGACGTCCGGCAGGGCAAGCCGATCATAGTTGTTGACGATGATAGTCGGGAGAACGAAGGCGATCTGGTTATAGCCTCAGAGAAGGTGACCCCAGAACTCATCAACTTCATGGCCCTGGAAGCTCGTGGGCTGATTTGCATGCCCATACCCGGCGAGCGGTTGGATCAGCTAAACATCCCACAGATGGTGAACGACAATACCACCAGCCATGGAACAGCCTTCACGGTCTCCATAGACGTGTTGGCAGGCGCAACCACTGGCATCTCTGCCCATGACCGCTCGGCAACGGTGCTAGCGATGATTGACCCCGCCACCAAGCCAGATGACCTGGGCAGGCCGGGCCACATCTTTCCATTGCGATACGCCAACGGCGGTGTGCTGGTGCGAACCGGCCACACCGAGGCGAGCGTTGACCTCGCTCGAATGGCAGGCCTGTACCCATCCGGTGTCATCTGCGAGATTATGGCGCCGGACGGCACGATGGGTCGAATGCCCTACCTGGAAGAGTTCGCCCAAAAGCATGACCTGCATATCGTGTCCATCGAAGACCTCATTGCGTATCGACGTCAGCATGAACAACTGGTTGAACGCGTAGCAGACGCAAAACTGCCGACCCGCTACGGTGACTTCATAACCGTAGCGTACAGCAGCATGGTAGACGCTGATGAGCACATCGCCCTGGTTATGGGTGACATAACCCCGGATGAGCCGACCCTGGTGCGTGTCCATAGCCAGTGCACTACTGGAGACATCTTCGGGAGTCTGCGATGTGACTGCGGCCCTCAGATGGATATGGCGCTAGAGGCCATCGCTAAGGAGGGTAAGGGCGTCTTCCTGTACATGCGTCAGGAAGGCAGAGGGATCGGCCTGCACAACAAGATCAAGGCGTACCACCTACAGGACAATGGCATGGACACGGTTGAAGCCAATGTTGAGCTAGGATTCGCTCCGGACCTTCGATGGTACGGTATCGGCGCTCAGATTCTGGTTGACCTGGGCGTCAAAAAGCTACGGCTGCTGACAAATAACCCCAAAAAGGTCGTTGGCCTTGAGGCATACGGGTTGGAGTTGGTGGACCGAGTACCCGTGGTGATTCCGCCCAACCCGGAAAACGAGCAGTATCTCGAGACAAAGCGATTAAAGATGGGGCATATCCTTGAGGAGCCATTGGGCTGATCGCATAACGACGGCGCGTATTCTTGAGACTCATCCCAGACCTCTGGAGGCAAGGTGGCTAAGGAACTAGATGGAGAACCCAAAGGGGATGGCGTAAGGGTAGCGATTGCCATCTCACGGTTCAATGAAGAGATTACCCTGCGTCTGCTTGAAGGCGCATTGATGGCCATGCAGGAGCACCATATTGAGGATGACAACCTCACCCTGGCCTGGGTGCCTGGAGCATTTGAACTTCCGCTCATAGCGTCTACGCTGACCAAGACCGGGAACTACGATGCCATTGTGTGTCTTGGTGTGGTCATTAAGGGAGAGACGGCTCACTTTGAACATATATCGACTCAGGCTGCGGCAGGGATTGAAGCCGTATCCAGGGAAACGGGAATCCCTGTGATGTTTGGGGTACAGACGACGTACACTACTGAGCAGGCCATGGAACGCAGTGGCGGGACAAAGGGCAATAGAGGCTACGATGTCACCGTGGCTGCTTTGACTATGGTGGATGTCCTTAAGCAGGCAAGAGGCGAAATAGACCCACCTGCGTAATAAATGAATACAGGGCCCGCGTTGGCACAGAGTACGAAGCCAACGGGAGCCAATGTCCGTAAATGGCTATAGAGAAGCTACATATCGACAATAGAAACGGCTTGCACACGTACTGAAGTACGTGCAGCCGGGAGGTTACAATGAATTATTGGATGCTGTCCATGTCAGAAGAACATTTCGACGTCACCAGAGCGCAAGGGTATAACGTCCAGGGGTTCGGGCTCCGGCAACGGCGCAAGACAGATCGGATGGTCAAGGGAGACAAGCTTCTTTTCTATGTGAAGGGGCTCAGGGTTTTCCCCGTAGCAGCTACGATCATTTCCACAGTGTTTGAAGATGAGAAGCCGCTGTGGATGAGCACCCAGCCGAACGAGCTATACAAGTATCGAGTTCGCACACGCGGTGACCTCATTCTTCGCCCAGAGCAGTACTTGCAGGCTATCCAGATAGCTCCAAGGATGGAGTACGTGCGGAGATGGCCACCGGAAATGTGGCCCCATGCGTTTTTCGAGGAACTGCACCTGCTGCCGCGGAAAGACTTTGAACTCATTGAAGAAGAGATGCGCAAAGTGCTGAGAGGACAAGGTCCAACTCAATCAGTCCCTGTCCGTCCTGTCTCTCTGTTGAGTGATATCCGCGACATGGAACCACAGGATTCAGAAGCTGCACCCGCGTAAGTCACGCTCCTCAGTGCTGAATCCTGCCTCCTCTCTACTTATCGAGACTTTCCAGCTTTGTCCAGGGGAGCCAACTCTTTGGTGAACACCTCGTCGAAGAGTTGCTGAAGCTGAATCAAGCAATCGCCGCAGGGGCGCTCAGCCTCAGAAGCCGCTGCGTAGACCTTGAGGTTCTCTGTTGTCGTGATGTTCGGCAGGATGGTGCACACCGATGGCTCCGTCAGTGCGAATGTGATGGCAATCTGATCGAGGTCCAATGGGTGATGGTTCTGCAGGAACCGCAGTTCTTCCAGCTTACGAACGGCCTCATCAAGCCAAGCCTGATTCCTGTGCGCCCTATGATCGCCTTCTTCAAAGACCGGAGGCGTGTTACGGAACTTCTCCGTCAGAATCTCAGAAGCATGGGGCACCCGGGAAAGCAACCCGATATTGTTCTCCTGGGCTATCGGGAAAAAATCCCTTGCAGGCTGCTGTTCAATGATGCTGTAGATGATCTGAACAGACACACCATCGCGTTTTTTCATGAAGGCCTCGCCCTCTTCAAACCAACCAATGTCCGGGCCTAGAGCTGCGCCGTAGTAGCGGATCTTGCCCTCTGCTTTCAGGTCTTCAAGGGTTGCAAAGACATCATCTCGCTGGATGGCCGTCACCCTTGGGTTGTGCAACTGATACAGATCAATGTAGTCAGTCTTGAGGCGCCAGAGGCTTTGCTCGCAAGCATAGCGTATGAAATCCGGCTCAAACTTCTGCGGGCGCTCCTTGTGGCCTTCCCTGGGAGTTGGGTCGTAGATGTCATAGCCAAACTTTGTGGAGTAGATGACCTCTTTACGATGAGTGCTCATCGCCTTGGCAAGGACTTCTTCGCCGTACCCGTCGCTATAGGTGTCAGCGGTGTCATAAAGGGTCACACCCAATTCAAAAGCATCTTGCAGGAGCTTGATGCCGTCTTCAGGCTCGATTTTGCCCCACCAGTTGGTGGCCACAGTCCAAACACCAAAACCGACTTCAGATACGATGAGATCAGATTTACCAAGTTTCTTGTACTGCATTGTTGAACCTCTACTGCAAATTCATGAGATCACCTGCGTGACAATGCTGACAACAGGCACACACCCAGTATAGACCAGATGTATGGAGAACCAGCAAAGGGCTGCGTCTCAGGAGGATAGTAGCAGAGCTATCAAATACGGACTATGGGGGTAGACACCAACGTCCGAATCTAGACCGCTACGGGGTTCAACGTGAGCTTTCCGTCCCTGCGCTGGAGGTAGCCTCCCCTGGTCTCAACGCCATGAGAAAAGAGCAGCAGCCACCCATCGCGTTCTGCAGTGGCAAGGAGGTCGCGCTTTTGCTCCAGAGTGCTCTCCGGATACTGATCCAGCGATGAAATGGTGGGGAGCCCCAGGTGGAACGCGGACGGAACCAGGTCGCCAAGATATGCGAACCGGCTTCCGAGTTGCTCCGCTACGACCACCTGGTGACCGATGCAGTGGCCGCCGGTGACCTTGACGTTGACCCCCGGTAGAATTTCGTAGTCGCCATCCAGAAACTCAATCTGACCGGCCTTTTCAAGGGGAAGATAGTCTTCAGGGCGGAAGGAGCCTTTACCCAACTCGTTAGGTGTAAGGGCATCATCCCAGGCGTCACGCTGAACTAGGTACCGTGCGTTGGGGAAGGTAGGCACGGTATCGCCGTTGCGTACCCTGCGGGTGCCTCCACCGGCGTGCATGTCATGGAGGTGGGTCAGGACGACGTAATCAATGTCCTTGGGCGTTAGGTCCATATCGCGCAGCTCTTTTTTCAAGCGGTTGGCATTCAGGCCGGTGCTTTCACGTTCTTCATCATCGTGCTTTGAGCCTGCGCCCACATCAACAAGGATGGTCTTGTTGTTTGATTGAATTAAAAGGGAGTTGATACCCCAGCGCACTCGATGCCTGCGATCAGGCTTTACC
>JAPYRQ010000020.1:0-14615 GCA_029936935.1 Dehalococcoidia bacterium
TTCCCATGCAGGCCCTGAGTGCGCCCGTCAGGTTCATGGTGCCGTCCGTCCGCGTTGATGGCCCGAAGAGGAATTATTTCAATGTTCCCTTGGTGCCCACGCTGATACGTGTGCCGCGGGGGAGCGCCGGGTCCGGTGTGGCCATGCCCCAGTTGTGTCCTCGTCCGGGGGCTTCTGTTGCCTGGGCGAAGGGGGTTCCTATCATAACGGCGTCTGCTCCGGCCACGAAGGACTTGCAGACATCGCCGCCGGTGCGGATTCCGCCGTCCGTGATGACATTGACGTACCGGCCTGTGCGTTGGAGGTACTCTTCCCTGGCGGCAGCGCAGTCCATGGTGGCTGTCACCTGAGGTACTCCGATGCCGACGACTTCTCGACTGGTGCAAGCGGCGCCCGGGCCAATGCCCACCAGGAGTCCCTGAATGCCGTTCTCCATGAGTTCCAGCGCCACATCGTAGCCTACGCAGTTACCTACGATGACGGGGACTTTCACCTGTTCAACAAGCTCTGAGAAGACCAGGCCGTGGTAGCTCTTGGAGATGTGGTTGGCGGTGGTGACCGTGGATTGAACCACAATCATGTCAACGCCTGCTTCAACGGCAATGGGGGCGAAACGCTTGGCGCGCTGTGGGGTGACCGCAACTGCACAGGTCACGTTGCCGGCCTTGATCTCGTGGACGCGCTGGGCTACCAGTTCTTCCAGGATTGGGGCGGTATAGAGCTTTTGCAGCAATGTTGTCGCCTGGTCTAGCGGGGTCTCTGCCACCTCTGCCAGCCTGTCTTCCGCATCCTCGTATCGGGTCCAGAGTCCTTCCAGGTTCAGGACAGCCATGCCGCCCATCTTCCCCATCTGAATAGCGAAGCTTGGCGAGACAATGGCATCCATGGCCGACGCCAGCACGGGGATATCGAATTTGATATCTCCGATGGTCATGCTCATGTCGACCTGCTCTGGATTGATGGTGACTTGCCCCGGGACAATAGCAACTTCGTCGAAACCGTAACTACGACGTATCTCTTTGAACTGGGGCACCGCCATAATCCACTTCCTTTCGGCTTTTCAGTTATATTCGGGCGAGTGTATCAACTGGGCAATTTCATCGTCAATGAATTGGTGACGATGTTTTCACGTGTTTTCTCGAACTTACTTGGACTGGGCTTTGGCCAGGTATAAAAGAAAGAGGCCCGTCGCGCAGACGAGCCCCTTTCTCAATTCATCCGTTCCGTATTTCGACAGGTGAGATGCATTGGTGAATTATTCACTCACCACTGGGTTGCGGAGGACCCCAATGCCAGGAATCTCAACCTCAACCACATCTCCGGGTTGCAACTGGCTGGTCTGCCCTGGGGTGCCGGTGTAGATGATATCGCCGGGGTCCAAGGTGACGTACTTGCTGATCTCTGCAATCACTGTGGGGATGTCAAAGATCAGATCCTTGGAATGCGCTTTGTTTGCGGTCTTCTCTCCGTTGACGAGCACCTGGATGGTGAAGTCAAAGGGATCGATGTCCGTGCTGATGACGGGTCCCAGTGGACCGAAGGTGTCAGAACCCTTGGCACGCCACCACTGCATGTCCTTCTCAGGGCCGTTCTGCCAATCACGGGCGCTGACATCGTTGCCGATGGTGTAGCCCATGACGTAGCCCAGAGCGTTCTCCTTGGAGACGTTCTTGGCGGTCTTGCCGATGATGGCGACCAGCTCGCCTTCCTCGTCCACGCGACCTGCGCCGGTGGGGAGAATGATGTTCTCACCGTCAGCAATGATGCAGTTGTGGGGCTTGTAGAAACCCTCTACGCGCTTGGGGGCCGGGCGCTCACCCAGGTGGGTGCTGTAGTTCAGTGCGATGGCAACTACTTTGCCGGGAACGACAGGGGCCAGAAGCTGGACGTGATCCAGCGGGTGTGCGTGGTCCGTAATCTTATAGTCTTCAAATGGTGTGGTGGTGATCTGCTTCACCACGCCGTCTTCCACCACGCCGTAGGCGACCTCGCCATGGGCGTAGTACCTCGCGAACTGCATAGACCCTCCTTTTTACTGATGCCAACTCTTGATATTCAGACTAGTATAACGAAAAACGTCGCAATACCCAAGGGGTTTTGGAGACCATTTTGCATACTGGGTTATTAGCCTTTGGAGGAACCCAGAACCGGTGAGGGTAAACCTTCCATTCTCAATATAAGCCAAGCCAATAATCCGGATTCTTCGGTCGTCTGCACTCCCTCAGAATGACATTGAAAGGAGGTTATTTTCTTTTGTAACCGTCTTGTATAAGGGTACAGGCCTGCCCCGATTTATCGGGGGCTAGGTCGGCTTGGTCGTGATGAAGTATGCGTTTTCAATGTCGCCTTCAACACGCTTGATCTCCTCGACCTTCAGGCCCACAGCTTCCAGCACCTCTTGGGAAAACTCCACGCCCCAGACGGTACCGAGGCCTTCGCCGCCAAGCGCCAGCGACACCGTCATGCAATGGAAGACGGAAAACGCAAAGAGCAACGGCCCAATGGTGTGTTCAAGGTTCTTTTCAAGGTGTGTTGAGGCATCCTCATCCACCATCAGGTACGTGCCACCGGGCTTGAGCGCATCTGCGATGGCCTGAAGCACCTGTCCGGGCTTGGCCTGGTCATGGATGGCATCGAAGGATGTCATGAAATCGTATTTACCTTTGACTGTGAGGTCGGAAACGTCCTGGGCCTCAAAGGTCGCGTTGGTCAAACCCCAGGCTTCGGCTTCGGCCCGCGCAGTGCTGAGACCATCGTCGGAGAAGTCGTAGCCCACGAAGTGACTCTTTGGGAACGCTCGAGCCATCACGTTGATTGCACGACCCTGGCCGCAGCCGATGTCCGCAACGTCTATGCCCTGCTCAAGCTTCTCCGTCATGCCGGGAACTAGGGGTACGATGGTGTCCACCATAGAGGCATCGTGGACCATGGAGATGATCTCTCCCATGATCTTCTGGAAGGTGGGGTATTCCGAGTAGGGGACGCCGCCGCCCTTATGAAATGAATCTACAATCTTGTCTTCAACCAGCCCGAAGAGGGAGAAGAACTGGGCAAAGGTTGCCAGGTTGTCTGTGCCGGCGGCCTGGGTCATGAACGCCGCGTGCTCCTGCGGTAGGGAGTACGCCTTACCTTCAGGTGTATATTCGACAATCCGGCTGACAACCATGCCTCCGAGCCACTCACGCACGTAGCGCTCGTTTAACTTAGCCGCATCGGCAATCTGCTGGCTGGTCGATGGAGGCATGTCACCCATCGCGTTAAACAGCCCCGTCCTGTGGCCAAGACTGACCATCATTGCGGTAGATGCATTGTTGAGCACCCCCATCATCCGGTCTGCGAACGCGTCAGCTTTGTTTTGATCCATATCGGAAATCGTAGTCACACCTTCTCCTTGTTTCGATGTTTGGGTTTCATTCCCTTGAACAGCTTGATGCGGAGCACAAGTGCACTCGGCGCTCCGTCGGGGAACAAGGCTCCAGGGCATCGCCCTGGAGGGAACATAGGTCCAGGCCTCGCCCTGCCTAGATGCCTGTGATGCGAATGGACGAGTGCGCCTTGTACGTGCGATTGATGTTCAGCAGTAGCGCTGTCAGGTCTTCCACGTAGCGCGAGTTTGCCAGCCCACCGCCGTTCACTGCGCGTACACCCAATATCATCTCCGCTAGCCCCATGATGCGCGTCTTGGCGGAATCGTCGTCGCTACACACGATGACATCGCAATCCAGGCTGCGGTCGGGAACCATGAGGTCCGCTGCACTGATGTTGTGGAAAGCGCTGACGATCTTGGACTCCGGGAGTATTTGAGCAGCTTCTTCTGCCGCGGAGCCAGCTTCGACGATTGTTGCGATCGCTCTACCCTTCTCGAAGGCCAACGGCACCACCACATCAACGACGACTTTGTCCTTCAGCAATGGCGCGAGGGCCGTCAGTGTGTCCTTGTGGCCTGCGTAGGGCACAGCGATAAACGTTGCGTCGCCAAGTTGCGCGAAACCGGTGTTGGCCGCTTCTTCGTTGGAGCCACCGCGAATGTAGTCCTTAGGCAGACCTGCCGGGAGCAGCTCCTGGACTTCCACCGCTGCTGCCAGGCCTCGCTCGGCGTCACGTGAGCCGATGAACACCCGCTCACCAGCTATGGCGAAACGCAGTGCCAGTCCTTTGCCCTCCGGGCCTGTGCCCCCAATAAAAGAGATCATGTTTACCTCGTTGTTGTTGAATGTCGTCCGAGATGATAGTGCAGTGTGTCGGTAGATGGAAGGGCCAGCGGACTTGGCTGCGCGTTGACTGTGGCTGATTTGAAACAGATACTGGCCGTGATTGGTTCATCGCTGACGAAGTCAGGAGGCTCCAAGTGCATTGGGCTTTGACTCATTCAGGCGTATTGGCGCTATTCTCCATAGCTTTATTAGCTGTTGCATGCGGAGGCTCGAGTCCTTCCGTTGAGCCACCGTCGACAGCGACCCCGGTACCGACACTGGCACCTTCGCCAACACCGCCCTCGACTGACACACCGATTCCCTCGCCATCAGCTACGCCAGGCCGATTTTGACCCCAATTCCAGCGCCTGCTCCGACGCCGACACCTGAGCTTTTGTTCTTCATCAATGCCCTGCCACCGGCTACTGTCGGTCAATCGTATCGCCATTCGTTTTGCCAACCGACGCCGGAAACAGGGTTGCTCTGCGATGGGCCTCTACGTTCTAACCCTGATATAACGAATCCTACGGGAGGGACGCCGCACTACACGTTCTCCCACGGTATTGGCATTCCGTTTGGACTCACGTTGAATTTTAACGGGGTGTTGGAAGGAGCGCCCGCGGAGCGCACACCGACAGGGTTGCAGCGATTTGAAGTCTGCGCCACGGACCAATCTGGGACTCGAGTCTGTCAGTTGGCCGAGATTCTTGTGGCGTCGCCAACACCGACCCCTGCGCCCCCAACAGTGACGCCGATACCTCCGACTGTTACACCTGTTCCGCCTACGGTTACTCCAGTGCCACCGACAGTGACGCCCATTCCCCCAACGCCGACTGCAACGGCGATACCGTCATCGGTGTCGATTCAGGCTAGCAGCTGCGACTTTGTCCAGCGAATAGAGTTTTTTAACGCGGTCACCGAGGAGTTCAACGTGACCATCTCCGGCACGATGACCGGCCACCACCTGGCAATATTCAAGCTTTCCTGGGGTTTCACCCATGCTTCACCGTTCGGCTTTGGCGAGTTCACATCCACATGAACGAGGCTTGGACTGCTGAGTAGCTCTTTTAGGGACACTGGAGACCCGGAGACGGGCACCTGGAGCGAGACATTCCTGGTACGCGTCACAAACGATATTGGGTCAAGCGCCAGCGGCGTTGTAGCGTTCGCGGCCGAGGTCATGACCTTTCGCGACGTTAGTGCTGAGTCGGTTGATCTCATCTGTAGTTGGCAATGAACTCATTTTCTGCTGGATGGATATTCGACACATAAGCTACGCGTGAAAAATGGCGGATATTGGTGTAAACTCGCAACACATTCAGTGATTGAACGGAATTTGGGGAGGAGGACGTTACTATGCTTAGTCTTGATCACACCATCGTCCCTGCCAAGGACAAAGAGAAGTCAGCCAAATGGATGGCTGATATTCTAGGACTGGACTACACGGGTTTGTGGGGGCATTTCGCTCCGGTCAAAGTAAACGAAAAGACCACCTTTGACTTCGACACTCGCGAAGCCTTTGAGGCGCATCACTACGCTCTCCTCGCATCCGACCAGGAGTTCGATGAGATATTGGGTCGGGTCAAGGGCGAAGGTATCCCTTACGGCAGCGGCCCTCGCTCTCGGACAGATATGGAGATCAATCACCATTACGAAGGCCGGGGCTTCTATTTTGAGGACACGGACTGCCATGTTTGGGAAGTCATCACCCACACCTATGGGGATGTGCCGGTACAGGGGTAACTCTGGCTCATTGATTAGGAATAATAAAAAACCCGCTTCTTGGATAGAGGAGCGGGTTCTTTTTTGCTCGTAGCCGCTCATTGGGTAACCGTCAGGCTTTGTGGGTCCAGGGTCTCACCCTGGTGTGATATCCTGCCAGACATGGAGTTAGGTGTGCAGCCCCTGGTACGAAGGTCCTTGCTGGTGGTGTCTCCGCTGGACGATGGAGCACTTACAGATGCGGACAACAGCATAGCTGACGCCATTGTGTTGGATCTGGCTTCACGTATTCCTGAACATCAACGTGGTGATGCGCGACGTGCTACTGCCTCCGCGCTGGGACGACTTTCGAGTGGCGGCGCTGAGCTGCTCATTTGGACGGACGCCAAGGGTGTTTCGGCTGACCTTGCGGCGTGCGGCCGGGGAGCTATCGCGGGAGTGCTTGCAGCCGTTGCTACACCAGAGGAAGTCCACATCATCCATGAAACCCTGACTACGTGGGAAGCTGCCAACAACGTTCTCTCCGGCGCGACGACCCTGGAGCTTGTTGTAGCTACGGCCAAGGCGGTTCAGAATGCGGACAGACTAGCCGATGCGAGTCCTCGAACCGTGGCGATGGTTTTGGACGACGGGATGCTACTTGGCGAACTGGGTGTGGCAACGCCTGACACCTCAGACAGGTTGCTTTACCATAGAGGGCGAATGGCCGTTGCTGCACGTTCGGTGGGTATCCAGGCCCACGCGTTTAACTATGCTGGAGCCACGACGCATGACCGGGCAGTGGCTGCTCGACAAGCGGGCCTTCGGGGCTCGCTGTGTTTCAACCCTGGTGATGTAGCTGTGATAAACGCCGGGTTCAGCCCCCCTCGACACGAGGTTGATGCGGCCCTGCAGGTGCTTGACGCTATGCAGGTGGCCATCGAAGGTGGTAGAGGCGCAGTGGCCGTTTCCAGCGGACAGATGGCTGACCTGGCAAACGTCCGAGGGGCGAACTCGATCATCGCGTGGGATGAGGCTGTACAGCAACGTGACGCTGCCAAAACCATGGCGATAACTCCTAGTTCATAAGGAAGGGAACCTACACCTTTGGTAATTGAGGAATACCTTCAACCCGGCGAACGCATCGTTGCCTCCTGCGCCGATGTCTACGCCACAAACCAGCGGTTGATCCATTACACACCACGCTCCAAGAGCCTGACATTCAGGGAGTTTGGGTATCCACACGTCAACACCATCAAACTGGTTCCGAAAGCGCGGCTTTCGACAATGGTGCTCGGCTTCTCTGTCACGTTACTCAGCCTTTTGGCCGGCGTCGGGAGCCCGTTCCAGGTAGGAGTCGCCGTATTAGGGGTCGCAGCCATGAGTATGGGGCTGCTTATGGGTGATAGGTATCTCCGGATCACGGGTGATGAGAAGGATGATATCGTTGAGTGGCGGCTTAGGGACGCGTCCCGTAAGAACGGTAAGGAACTCATTTCTGCTGTACAGCATGCGATGCTTCCTCCCGTTGAGCGTGTGACCAACGCGGCGACCCCTGAACCTGCCGCTGCCCACTCCGGAGCGATTCCTAGATCGGTGCTGCTTGTTCCAGCCGACCGCCCTGAGCAGGTACGTACCGCGCTATCGAGTGCGGCTGACGTTGTGTGCCTGGATATGACAACTGCCGTGCATTCAACGAATCGAGAGACCGCCAGGCTTATGGCCTGGGGAGAGGTCACCGCAGCCGCAAGCTCCTCCAAGGGCGTGTGGGCTCGCATCGGTGTTGATTCTTTCCGAGAAGACCTGGACGCCTGCGTTTGGCCCGGGCTTTCAGGCGTAGTAATCGCTGCCGATTCAGTGGAACGTGTACGACTTATCGAGGAAACATTGTCATCGCTGGAAGAAGAGCGAAAGTTACTTCAGCAAGTGGGCATAGTGGTTGCGCTGGAAGCGGCAGCCGCGGTCTGGGCTGTTAGAGAGACCCTTGCTGCCAGCCCCAGGGTGAATGCTACGGTTGTGGGTGCCCATGACCTCTTGGAAACGCCGGAAACGACCGCGTTGAGGCCAAGCTACCCGGACCCGGTGTACATGCAGGGTAGGATAACCGCTGGCGCCACTGAAGCCGGAGTGCCGATGATTGGGTTGCTTGGAACGGACATCGCGCCGGGCCATCTGGTTGAGGTCTTGGGCCAGGTCGTTGGGAAGCGTCTGGCACAGGCTGCAAAGGCGTCTAGAGATGATGGGTTCATCGGGGGTATGACGATTCACCCAGAAGCCGTTGCCCAATGCAACACGGCGTTCCCCGGCTTCCACCCACCACTGACTGCACTCCAACCACCGCCGCCGCTGCCCGCAATGTGGCAGCCCGTTGTGCCCTCTTACTTTGAGGTCAAACCGGAACAAGCGGCTGTAACTTCAACTGCACCCGCGGTGCCGTCTATGGTGCCATTGAACAACGGCGCCACCCCGCAAGAGTCGAATACGTGGCGACCCCTCGCGGCACCTCGCCTACCGGGGATTCCTCATTCACTGTCCGCAAAGTGGCGTCCTGTTGTGCCGTCTGACTTCAAACGGGCAACCACTCCATCCCGCCCACAGTAGGCGATGGCGATGACTGATGTCCGCCGTTCCATGTTGTTCACCCCGGCTAACGTGCGTCGCTTTGTGGAAGGCGTTTGGAAGCACAGCCCGGACATAGTCGTACTTGATCTTGAGGACTCGGTAGCGCCTGAGGAGAAGCAGACCGCTCGAGAAATGGTGCAGGACGCTATCCCGCTGGCAGCGCGAGGCGGCGCTGAGGTTGCGGTCCGCATCAACGCCGACACGGTAGTCGAGGACTGCAACGCTGCGATTTGGCCCGGCTTGTGCGCCGTGGTGCTGCCAAAGGCTGAAACCCAAGAGCAGATAGCAGCGTTGGACGCGTTACTCACCAGACTTGAAACCGAGCGGTCTATGCCTGCCGGTTCTGTGGAAATCATGCCCATGATAGAAACGGCGATAGGGGTTCAGAACGCCTACGCTATAGCTGCTGCCAGCGGTCGAATCAGGTCGTTTGGAGTGCTGGGCGAGGCTGACCTCACGGCGGATCTAGGCGCATCGTTCGACGCACTGCAAACCCACGATGTGCTGGCGTACCCCCGTGGCGAGGTAGGGCTGGCATCGCGCGCTCTTGGGTTGACCGTGAACGGTAGAGCGTGGACACCGGGCAAAGCGACCATCGCCGACTATGGCGACATTGAAGCACTGGAGCGGTCTATTCGGGCGTCATGGCTGGCGGGTTGTCGCAGCACCTTCTGCATCCATCCCCGACAGGTCGCAGCCGCCAACGAACATCTGCGCCCGTCCACATCGGAAGTTGCCGAAGCTGTTGAAGCGTTGCGAGTGTACACGGAGGCCGACCGGGCCCGGCTGCCGTACGGCGTGCTTTACGGGATGGTCGTTGACGCCAGGATCGCTCAAGAATCACGTGACGTAATCGAGTACGCCGCGGCTTGTGACGCCAAGGAGGCCTCCAAAGCCAGCCGTCGAGCGGAGATTGAAGCGGAGGAGCGGGATGGGCCGGTATAAGGCTGCACTGTTCGACCTTGATGGGACGCTGATCGATCGCGTGGCGGCGGTTGGACGGGTGGCGGAAGCGCTGTATCAGGAAGAGCCTTCGATTCAGACGGCACTTGCTCAATCCAAATTTGTTGAATTGTTTGTCGGGTGGGATGACGATGGCTACATAAGTAGTGAAGACTTGTATACCCTTGTCCAGAAGACTTGGCCCGAGGTCACTCGTTTGCTCGCGGAATTATTGGATTGGCATTACCGCATGATGTCCGCTGCAGTTCAGCCAGACGAGCGTATCGTTGCATTCCTGAGGAATTTAAACAATGCCAACGTCCCGTGGGGAATTATCACCAACGGAGGCCCAGCACAACGACCGAAGATTGCCGCGGGCGGATTTGATGACCTCATGAAATTTGTCATCGTGTCAGGCGAAGTCGGGTACGCAAAGCCAGACCCGCGCATCTATCAGGACGGGCTTAAGCAGCTAGGCGAGGTACCGGCAGTCGACACGCTTTTTGTGGGCGACAACATTGAAACGGACATCGGTGGAGCGCAGTCGGCCGGGATGGCTACCGCGTGGGTGAAACGAGGTCGCGAATGGCCGTCAGCCAACCAACCGCCCGATTACCAAGTCGACCATGTAGACGAGCTACGGGCGGTGTTGCTCTGACGTATGCCGGGGACACATCCCCCGGAGCCCTGTGCTCCTTCGGCAAGCTCAGGACAGGCTCCGGAGAACCCCTCTGGACTCCCCAGTGTTGGCAGTGGGCAAGAACGGCTTCAGCCCCCCACCTTAACCCTCTCCCAAAGTGGGAGGGCACTGTAGAGTAGCCGCCAGGCAGCTCAGGTACAGGATGAATCCTGTTAGACCAGGCCGTCAGTTCGGAGGGCTGTGAATGTCTCTTCAAAGAACCCCAGCGTCTCCTGTATATCGGCGTCCGTGTGGGCCGACGAGACCAGGCCCGAGCGTCCACCCATCAGGTCCATGCCCGAGTTCAGCGCGGCCAACCTCAGCTGCCTGACCAATGCCGGTGGCGTCGCGCCCTGCGACTCTCCAGGGTGCTGATGCTGATCGTCAGAGCACTGGCACTGCACTCCCAACCGAAGCTGGAAGATCGAAGCCAAGCCGTAACAGCACCCGGGTATCTCCATGCGCGTCATGAGGTCGTTAATGCCGCGTCGCAGCACGATGGCTGTGGCGTCCGCCTTGGCATTGTGCTCACCCGTTGCAACCAGTTTCAGCGCCGCCGTGCCCGCAGCCGCTGCCAGGGGGTTGGCGTTGAACGTGCCTGCGTGGCCAACACGGTTGTTGCCGTTGCTCTCATCGTGGGCAATCATGTTCAGGATGTCAGCGCGACCGGAGACTGCACCGCCGGAAAGCCCGCCCGCAAGGATCTTGGCCAGGGTTGTGACGTCCGGGGTCACGCCGTAGAGGGCCTGCGCGCCTCCAGTGGAGATGCGGAAGCCTGTCACCACCTCGTCGAATATCAACACGACGCCGTGATTGGTTGTGACGTCGCGGAGTTGCTGTAGGAACTCAGGGTACACGGGTATCTGGCCCATGCCAGCGCCGGTGGGCTCAAGGATGATCGCTGCGATATCGTCGTGCTCGGCCAGCGTGCGCTCAACGGCGTCGATATCGTTGGGCTGCAGGACATAGGACAGCGCTGCGACCTCCGGGGCGATGCCACCCATGTTGCGACCAGAGCCCGCCAGTAGGAAATCGTGCCAGCCGTGGAAATGGCTCTGGAACTTGATGACCTTGTTCTTGCCTGTGAACGCTCGAACCAATCGAAGGGCCAGTAGCGTGGCTTCCGTACCGGAGGATGTGAAGCGCACACGTTCTGCCGACGGGATGAGCTTCTGCACCAGACGACCCCACTCAATCTCTTCCCTGGTGTTGGCTCCCAGATGGGTGCCCTGGGTCACCTTTTCCGTGATGGCTTTTATCACATCGGGGTGGCCGTGGCCGAGGAGCAGCGCACCGTGGCCCATGACATAATCAACGTACTCATTGCCGTCCACATCCCACTTGCGACTCCCCTTGGCGTGAGTGGCTACTACCGGGAAGGGCATCAGGAACCGATTATCGTGGGTAACGCCGTCTGGGAAGATGTCCATAGCATCGGCGTAGGTTTCCTGAGATGTTGGGTGCTTGGCCTGGTACTGTTCTTCAATGGTTGCCATGGTGCGTCTCCCTTGTTTGTTTATCGTGGGTCTGCCAGTTGCGTATGTATCTTGAGTAAGCCGGGAACCGTCTCGGCGGGTCTGCGCGAAAGGCCACATTCTGTTGCGATGCCGAAGCTGCTGCACGACTTTGCTGCTGCTGCCACGCGGGCTTGTGCGCCTTCCAGTCCGTCAGTGTTGTGGATGAGGCCCAGGTAGAAGCCAGTGCCTGGTTGCAGCTTCATGTCTGCGAGGGGTGCGAAGAATGCATCATCGTTGCGGTCACGGGGAACGGGCATGTGCATCCAGGTGACCTGGCGATGGACGCCGCTCACGATGCCGTTGGCCACGCGAACCATGATACCCATGTCCGCAGGCTGCTTGAAGTGCCGGTGGCCAGAGTCTCCGTAGCAGAAGTGATAGCCCACCTGCGCCGGCTCCGGGACGGCGTCCGTCAGGGCAGCGAGCCGGGCGGGTATCTCCGACCACGGGTCTTTCATGATGGTGTCATAGGCGTCTTCCAGGATGGCTAGCTGGTACACGAACTCCCACTGGATAGCCAACTCGTTGAGGGGTATGGCGTCCAGTATCTGATCGAGTTCGCCCATCAGGGCCTTCTCGTAGATGGGCCCCATGAAGGCAAGGCTGTCTGTCTCAAAGTGGCCGAGTGCCGGTTCCTGCGGCGCGGGTAGCCCTACCTGGAAGCGGACGTGGGCGGGTATCTTCCCCTCGCCTTTCAAGCGCTTGAACACAGCGTAGGACTCGATGGCGGCATCGGCATAGCCAAGCAGGCCGAGGTCTATATCGGCAGCGGTGACGCCTTCCTTTGCGCGGAGTCGAGGTCGCTGCACGTAGGCGTCCGGCTTGGGGTCAACATCCTCGAACTTACCCTCCAGCTTGTTGAAGACTGCGCGCTGCCATGCTATCCAGTTTGACCGATTGCCGAGCTCGCCGTCGGGAAGTCGTTCGATGTGCTGGCCAAGGGCATCGCTGAGGGTGGTCATGACCTGCTCCACGCTCGCTAACGGTACGCTACCTATGAGTTGAACGCCTTTGGGTCGCGCATTGCTTGTCGTCATCACACACCTCGCCTCGCACAGGATTCCCTTGTATGGTCACGCATTATCTGTGGCGACAGGCGGCTTGTCTACGCGTGGGCGCATCGTCGATAAAAAGGACAGGCAGCTATGCTATGATTGCCGAATTAAATTCATAGCTGGACGGAACGATGAAAAGCTATTTGACCCACCTGGAATGCACGGCCTGCGGGCTTATCCACGATGCTTCTGAACTCCATACGGTGTGCACGGCCTGCGCCAAGGTGCTGTACCCGCGATACGACCTGGCATCGGTGGCGAGGGTGCTCTCTCCCTGGGACCTGGCCCCCCGCGAGCAGAACATGTGGCGGTACTTTGAGGTGCTGCCGGTGCTGGACGCGACGAACGTGGCGACGCTGGGCGAGGGCGGTACGCCGTTGATGCGAGCGAACCAGCTTGGCGAATCGCTTGGGTGCACGGACCTGTACATCAAGGACGAGGGGCTGAACCCCACGGCATCGTTCAAGGCGCGGGGAATGGCGGCGGCGGTGTCCAAGGCCAAGGAGCTTGGCGTCACGAAGATGATGGTGCCATCTGCTGGCAACGCAGCGGGAGCGATGGCCGCCTACGCCGCAAGAGCGGGGTTGGAAGCGCACCTGTTCATGCCGAAATCGACACCACAGTCGAATATTCTGGAATCGGGCATCGCCGGGGCAGAGGTTGAGTTGGTTGACGGCCACATCGGCGACGCAGGCCGCATCGCTCGGGAACGGGCGGTCACAACGCCGATGTTCGACATGTCGACCATGAAGGAGCCGTATCGAGTTGAGGGCAAGAAGACCCTGGGCTATGAGATTGCAGAGTCGCTGGGATGGACGCTGCCGGACGTGATTGTGTATCCAACGGGCGGCGGGACAGGCCTGCTGGGGATGTGGAAGGCCTTTGCGGAGATGGAGGAGATGGGGTGGCTGCCGAACTCGAATCGACCGCGGATGATTGCTGTGCAGGCGGAAGGGTGCGCGCCGGTGGTGAAGGCGTTCCTTGAGGGTGCCGATCACTGCGAGCCGTGGGAGAACGCTCAGACGGTGGCTGCTGGCCTTCGGGTGCCCGGCCCCTATGCGGATTACTTGATCCTACAATGCCTGCGAGAGAGCGGCGGCACGGCCCTGACGGTGACTGACGACGAGGCTCTGGCGTGTGTGCGGGAGATTGCCGTGGCTGAAGGCATCTTCGCGTGCCCCGAAGGCGCTGCGACGCTTGCCGCGCTGAAGAAGCTGCTTGCCGACGGGACTATCGATAAGGATGAACGCATCGTGCTGTTGAACACAGGCAGCGGCTTGAAGTATCTTGACTTATTTAGCGGCTAGCCGCTTTTGTGAGAGCCTTCGGCTCTTTTGTGAGATGGCCAGGGGCCGTCTTTAGTCTCCTATAAGTGCAGTACAGGAGCCCAATCGCATGACCCAACCCACCGGATGCCCCCATGAGCACCGCGTCCACCTGGGCGAGGAGACACGTCGGGAGGTGGAGCCGTTCTTCGAGAGGCTTGAGGTGTCCACAGGCACCGTCGACCTGTTTGATGGAGCGGACACCAGCGTGCTCGACATCCGCAACGCCGACGCCGTCTCCTGGTGCCGCGACTGCTCCCATGTCCTCATCACCTGGCTCATTGGCGACGAGTCGCTGGATATGCCCTTTCCCGATCTCCGGGCTGAAGGTTTTCTGCGGCGCAAGCTCTCTCTCTGACGGGCCAAACGCCCACTAATTCGTTAACTTTCCTGTTACTTGTGCGCTGTGCCAGGGGTATAGTGTGGAGTCCTATGGAGTGGAGAGCCTTTATCGTCGATCTCACTGATGCAGGAGCCTGGCCTCTTGTAGCTTTAATCGCAGCTTGGATGTATAGAACCCAAATAGGGACTTTTCTCGGGGGCTTGGCAAAACGATTGTTACGACTGCGCGGGCCTTTTGG
>JAPYRQ010000020.1:14715-32346 GCA_029936935.1 Dehalococcoidia bacterium
TTTTGGCGACTCTGCTGCCGCTAGCCCTGCTACCCTTTTCGAAGACAATCCGGATTGGGGATGGCCCCGTAGATGGCATTGCCGTAGCCAGAGTAGTAGCAGCTTTGTCTCATAATATGCACGGAGCATTGTTGGGCATCACGAATAGAGGGGCTGAGCTCACTAAGGTTCAAGCTGATGCAGTTGACGCATTGTATGCAGCAAACCGGGTCGCATTTCGTTCCCTTCGGGAGGTTACCAAGCATTCGGAGCTTGTGGACCTTATGGACCCTCCCTTCCAAAAGTGGGAGGCATTCTGGCATACTCTCGGTGTTGAACCAAAAGCCGAATAGGTAAAATGCATCCTTCCTGAATCTTGTTGCGTCGCTAACTCAGGCGTATAGCCGCTCCCAAAACGTTCACAGAATTTTCACGACTCGCCTGATTTGTTCACACTGAATCCACAGTCCTACTCCTATGCTCTTCTCAGCAGCAAAACACTGTCGAGGGGGCAACTTCAACAAGCCCTCTTGAAGCAGAGGAGGGTGTTATGACCAGGTACCGATCGCATCGAGAGTCCGAATCCGCGACAAGGATCAAGAGACCCCGCTGGGTCTTTGGGGAAGGGCGGGCCTGGTTATAGGCGTGAACGCAGCACCGATTCCCGGAGGGGAGTTCAACGCCAAACCCCTCCAAATCTACGCAGTCATGTTTGATGGCGACAATGCTCCAATCAGCGTCTTTGAGCCGTGGTTAGAAAGCGCGTAAATCGTCGCAATCCTGAGTCCGTGCCCCTCGGGGGTTTCCTCCCATTCCTCCGAGGGGTCTCGGCACGGGCTCTCCTGCCTTTCTCCCGAGGGGTCTTGGCACGAGGCTTTGTACCTGTGGCGCTTTCTGTTACACTGTGGGTTAACGCATTGAAAGCAAAGGCCCTTCAAGGGTACAAACGCCCAGCAGGGCCAGGAGAGAACACAACAATTATGGGAACATTCAAGAATCCGTCACGAAACGTCTGGCACACATCGGTCTGCTCACGCTGTAACAAGGTGATCACGCGCGTGCAGTTGCCAGGCCTGTTCAAGGTCACATCCCACCGCATCTGTGACGCATGCCTATCAGAGGGCGGAGCGGCAGCGGGTATCGGCGCAGGAGCACCGGCGGCAGCGGCCCCCGCTCCAGCACCAGCACGCAGGCCAAGGGGTGGCGGTGGTGGCGGTCGACGTGGCGGAACAGCACCAGCGGCTAAATAGACCCGTCAACCTAATATCGTAAGCGTAAAACCAGTCGTCACCTTTTGGGGCGGCTGGTTTTCTTATTACGCAGAGCAGTTAAGGGAGGAATCATGGCGGCGTATCTCATTGCAGACATCGAAGTACAGGACGCGGCAGCATTCGAGGAGTATCGCGAGCAGGTGCCGGCCACACTGGAACCCTTTGGTGGCACGTACATCGTCCGAGGGGGAGCGGCAACGACGCTGGAGGGTGGTTGGGAGCCCAAGCGCATGGTTGTGCTGGAGTTTCCCAGCATGGATGCCCTCCAAAGCTGGTACCACTCCGATGCCTATAAGGGTCCCAAGGCCCTCAGAATCCGTGCCACGATGACAAGGGCTGTGGCGGTTGAAGGCGTGTAGCACAGACCTGGACCAACTCGTTTACTCATTGGCACATCCGTGCTAAATGATGTATGGTTCCATGAACTATCACACCGTGGACGAGGAGCGGTTTGAGACACATCCTGCATGCTGACATGGACGCCTTCTACGCGTCTGTAGAGCAGTACGACGACCCGAATATCCGAGGCAAGCCTGTGCTCGTCGGCGGCTCCCCGACATCGAGGGGCGTGGTTGCTGCGGCATCGTACGAGGCCAGGAAATTCGGCGTCCACTCCGCCATGCCCATGAGCTCCGCCGTTAGGCGATGCCCCAACGCCATCATCGTGCGCCCCCGCTTCGACCGCTACCACGAAATATCGCAGCAGATACGAGCCATCTTCTTTCGACTGACGCCGCTGGTTGAGCCTCTATCGCTGGACGAAGCCTATCTTGACGTTACCGACGTGGTGACCGAGGACAGGACCGCAGAGGCCATTGCCCGGGAGATCAAGCTGCGGGTCAAGATGGACGTGGGGCTGACCATCTCCGTGGGAGTGGCCACGTGCAAGTCTGTGGCCAAAGTGGCTTCTGACTTTGACAAGCCTGATGGGCTGACCGTCGTTCCACCTGGCACCGAGGCCGCTTTCTTCGCACCACTGCCGGTGGGCAAGCTCCAGGGCATTGGGCCGAAGACGGTGGAGCGGCTGAAAACGGACAGCATCGACACCATCGGACAGCTGGCCGCGAAGTCGGAGTCATGGTTTGTGCAGCGGTTCGGCAAGCGCGGGCCGGAGATGCGCCTCATGGCGATGGGCCAGGACGACCGCCCCGTCAGTATTGAGCGAGGATCAAAGTCTGTCAGCGCGGAAACCACGCTGTATGAAGACATAACTGAGCTTGAGGATTTACGCGCCATCGTAAGGCAGCAGAGCGAGCGGGTGGCCAGCCACCTTGAGGGCTCAGGGCTGCAAGGGAAGACCGTCACGTTGAAGCTACGTCTGTCCGACTTCACCACGTTCACTCGACAGATGACGGTCACGCACCCCGTGTCCGATGCCGACCAGATCGACGCGGTGGCGCAGATCATCATGGAGCGGGAGATAGCGCCGGACCGGTGGTTCCGCTTGATCGGCGTGGGCGTCTCCCATTTCGGCGAAGAGCCGGACAACCCGCAGCTCACCCTCTTTGGAGACGATGACGACGACGAGCAGGACGAAGAGCCTGATGAGTTGAGCAACGGTTGAACACGGAGTAGCATGGGCACATGGAAGTCATTTTAGGTTCACCACGGGGGTTCTGCGCCGGCGTTGTGCGGGCAATCGACATCGTTGAGTTGTCGCTCGAGAAGTACGGCAGCCCCGTCTACGTCCGCCATGAGATCGTCCACAACCCCTTCGTCGTTGATGACCTGCGCGCAAAGGGCGCCATCTTCGTCGACGAGCTTGATGAGGTGCCGGACGGGGGCATGGTCATCTTCAGCGCGCATGGAGTATCTCCGGATGTCCGGAGGGAAGGCGAACGACGCGGCCTCAATGTGCTGGATGCTACGTGCCCACTGGTGACCAAGGTGCATGTAGAGGCGGTGAAGTTTGGTGGGAATGACCACACTGTCCTCCTGGTAGGCCACAGGGACCATCCGGAGACGATTGGCACGTCAGGTGAAGCGCCTGACCGGACGATTGTGGTTGAGACGGTGGAAGAGGCAGAGGCGGTTGAGGTGCCTGACCCCAGCAAGGTGGTGGTGCTGACCCAAACGACGCTGAGCGTGGACGACACCAGAGAAGTCGTCGATACGCTGCGTGCTCGCTTCCCCAAGGTGATTCTACGCAACGATATCTGCTACGCGACAACCAATCGCCAGATGGCAGCCAAGGCCCTGGCCCAGGAGTCTGACGTGGTGCTGGTCATTGGCGCGCGCAACAGCTCCAACTGCAACCGGCTTCGTGAGGTGGTTGAGGCCGCCGGCGTCCGGGCGTACCTGGTCAACGGCCCGGAAGAGGTGACTGAGGAGCAAGTCAAGGGTGCGAGCACGGTGGGCATCGTGTCCGGCGCTTCCACTCCTGAGACATTGGTGGAGGCTGTGATAAAGATGCTTAAACCGAGCAATATCGTATTCAGGAAGGTCATTGACGAGGATGTGACCTTCGTTCTACCGAAGGAACTACGCGGCGAGGGCTCCGGCACACCGGGGTCCCACGCAGCGGATATCGCTGGTGGCCAGTAACATCGAGTTTTAATCACGAAAGGGGCTGTTATGGCTGAGTTCAAGGTAGTCCGGGCTGGTGACGAGGAAGTTGAAGTATCTTCTGGCCCCCTCACACGGGTTGCCGGGATATCGGAGAGTCTGGTGGGCGCAACAGGCATACACATGGCCATCGGCTCTGTGCCACCCAACAGCAAGTCCAGCCCCCATACGCACGTCAACTGTGAGACAGCCCTCTATGTGCTTCGAGGCCACGGGCGCTTCCTCATCGGCGAGGGGCTGAAGGAGTCCATAGAAGTTGGGCCTGGCGACTACATCTTCGTGCCGCCGGGTGCGCTCCACCAACCCATCAACGACCACCCAACGGAGGTCTGGGAGATGATTGTGTGCAGGAACTCGCCTGTGGAGATAGTGGAAGAGTACGTAGTGTAAGCGGGGACTAAAGCCGTAGAGAAAGCCCCTTCTATTTAGAAGGGGCTTTCTTTTTTTAGAAGCTTGTAGAATCGAAATTGCTACCCGAGAGCAGCGATACCGAACGCAGCGATGTCTTCGTCCTGCTGACTGGTTGCGCCGCCTACGCCACAAGCGCCCACGGTGACCTCGCCTTCTTTGATGGGCATTGCGCCCTGATGGAAGACGAACCGGCCGCCGGACTGCAACAACGCGGACTGCATGATGGGCAGGTTTGCTCGTTCAGACAACGCACCCGACGGTTGGCCGTAGGTTGCTGATGCAAAGGCTTTGCCTTGGGAGAAGTTGGCAGTGCCCCACCGCGCTCCGTCCATGCGGTACAGGCCTAACAGGTCTCCTCTGGCATCTACTACTGCGATGCTGACCTTCACGCCCATCTCTGTGGCTTTGCCGTGGGCAGCTTCCATTATCTTCTTGACTCCATCTAAGTTCAGCGCCATGTGTTTCCTCCTGATATTTCTGACATGTATTTGTAGACAGGCTCGGAGTATAGGTTTCGCCCCATACAGGGTCAAGCAACCTTAGACGGCGGACGATTCATATATTTGGTTTATCAACTCCCACGTCTTAACGGCATCCGCGAAATTGCTGGATGGCTCACGAGACTCCTTGATGCAATCAATGAACTCCCGGGCCTGGTGCCAGAAGCCCAGCCAGTGCTCAGGCTCGCTCCCTGCTGCCTCGCCGAAGACCTTGGAGTCGAACACCTCTTGCTCACCACTATCGGCGACGATTGTGCTCAGGCGGTCTGCATCTACCGTGGCGGTGATGTTCTTGCCGTGGATCTCTGCGCGGAAGTACCCCGCAGCCGTCGCACCAGGTTGCAGCGATGCTCCTCCGGTGACCATGCTGTAGTGGAGCTGGCCGACGACGCCGTTGGAGAACTCCACCTGCGCCATGACGTTGTTCGCCACGGGGCCCGGTATGTAGATTGTGTCCACGTGGCTGGTCACCCACTCCACGTCACCGCCGGCCAACCATCGCAGGTTGTCCACGGCGTGCATGCCGTCGCTTGTCAGCTGATCCAGCGCGCCGTTCCCGGTGATTCGGCTGAAATCGCTGGTGGATTTCAGGTTGGCTACCATCACCGAATGGATAGGCCCGCGCTGATCCACTCGCGCTTTCAACGCCGTCATGGCTGGAACGAATCGACGCTGGAAGCCGACCATCGTCAGGGACTTGTTTACCTCTGCGTAGTGGGCCAGCACCCTGATCTGGTTCACGTTCAGCCCCGGCGGCTTCTCGATGAAGACATGGCGACCCTGACCCAGCGCGTAACTTGCCAGCTCGAAAGTGTCCTTCGGGTTCGTGATGATAAACACCGCTTTGGGGTCCACCTCTTCCAGCATATGTTTGTAGTCCTGATAGGTCCTGGGAACCCCCCACTTTTGGGCGGTCTCAGTAGCCTTGTCAGTGTTGAAATCGCACAATGCGGCTATTTCCACATCGGGGAAGCTGCTGACCGGTGGGTAGTGTCGCCAGTTGGCCTGTTTGCCCGCGCCGATGAAGGCGACTTTTAGCTTACCGTTGTCCATGGATAATCCCCTTTCTGGTGTGTCGAAGATACGGGGTTCTGTTGGTACGGCGGAGTATAAGTTTGGGATTGTAGAGGGTCAAGGCGACAACCATAGCCGGTTGACTCCTGATGACACTGGAGCATCCTAAAACGCATCCGTTTATCCACAATCAAGAGGTAATTTAGAGGAGAAGACATGGGCGAGTGGCTAGGAAGAGAATACAACTACACTGATTGGAAACCTTCACAGGACGAGTTCCAACTCTTGAAGGAAATCCATCATGCCGGGGACGTTGCTCCGGATTTCACATTGCCATTGCTTGATGGCGGAGAGCTTAGCCTCTCTGACTTGAAGGGCAAGCCGGTGGTGATAGAGTTTGGTTCAATCACCTGACCTCCCTGCCAAGGGGAGTTTCCCCTTATGGACCAGTTGGCTCGCGACTATGCCGATAAAGCTCATTTCGTGTTTATCTACGCTCGGGAAGCCCATCCGGGCGATTTCCCCCAGTGGCCTGAGCATAAGACCATCGAGCAGAAGTTTGAGCAGGCCAAGATCATGAAGGAGCGGCACGGCACACCCCGCACCATCGTGATCGACGACGTGGAAGGTGCTGTTCACCGAAAGTGGAACGGCATGCCCAACATGAGCTGGATCATCGATCATACAGGGCGGGTATTTTTCAAGGCCGGTTGGACCGTTGCTTCCGACCTTCGTGCGGGCTTGAGGATTTCTTCGAGCTTCGAGAGAAGATGCGAGAGGGCTCAACCGGGCGTTATTACAAGGAGTACATCACCGCCACACCGCGGATGCGTGATGGCAGCGGTCAACCCCAGCGACAACAGAAGGAAACTGTTGAACTTAACGGCTAGCCATCCCGATATATCGGGACTGGACCCATGCTACCTGGCGGTTACCTAAAGTGAACGAAATTCCGGTCAGCAGAGAGTGTTGGTAAGACGAGACAGCAGAAGAGCCTTCCCATTATGGGGAGGCTCTTCTATTTGTTTAAAGAGGCAACGTCAGGTTATTTGAGGGTGTCGGCCACCGACTTGAATTTACGTATAGCCTCGATGTGCTGTTCGGTGGTCGTGAAGCCTGCGCCCATCGTCGATACATCAAGGTGGGTGGCTCCAAGGTCATGCCATGCAGCAACGGCTGTGGCCCAGTCGTCCTCTGTGGCATTTTTAATATCGGTCCGACCCTCAATGCCAATCGCAGACGGCTCGCGGCCAGCCTCACCGGCAAGCGCATACATCTCCTCGACACGCCTGCGTCCATCAGCATCGGGCTTGATGGGAGCAATCCAACCATCAGACTGCGTAGCAATACGACGAAGCACAGCGTCCGCGTTGCCGCCCATCCAGATGGGGATAGGTCGCTGCACCGGCATTGGATTGATCCCAGCGCCGATGACGCTCTCCCATTCACCTTCAAAGGTGACTGATTCCTGGGTCCACAGCGCACGGAGCAGTTCAACTTGCTCTGAGATTCTTTTCCCCCTGTTGTGGAAGTCCTTGCCCATCGCCTCGTATTCCAACTGGTTCCAGCCCAGTCCGATACCGAGGCGGAGCCTGCCGTTACTGAGGACGTCTACTTCAGCGGCTTGCTTGGCCACCAATGCCGTCTGCCTCTGTGGGAGGATGACGATGCCTGTTGCAAGGGTGATGTTTTTGGTAACGCCTGCCAGGTATCCAAACAGGACAAAAGGCTCGTGGAAGGCGCTGTCGATGGTGTACATGCCTTTCCAGTCAGGCCTGTTGGTGGTGTCAGCGCCCAGCACGTGTTCATATGCGAGGATCTGGTTGTAGCCCATGTCCTCTGCAGCTTGAGCGAACTCCCGTAATGCACCTGGGTCCGAGCCGATCTCTGTCTGGGGGAAGATCACTCCGAGCTTCATAGCCATACTCCCTACGAATTGAATTGCTGCGAGTATGGCTATCGCGTTGGCCTCTGTCAATCGGTTTGAGTGCGGGCGATTTGTAGGGCAAGAAACAGAAAAGAGGCCAACATTATTGTGGGTCTCTTTCATATGAATCGGATGTGGTTATCAGGCTAGCGGGCGACAGGGTTCCTAACCCACTTGCCTGTGACTTCCGGCAGCGCCAGCGATGCCAGGGTTCCTATGGCGTAGAAGATTGCTGCGTAGATGAAGAAGACCTCTACACCGAACGTCAAGGTGAGGACTCCCAAAATGATGGGAGACGCAGCACCGAACAATGCGTTCACACCCCAGAGAAGGCCGACCATGCTGCCTTCCAGGTTCATGCCCTCCGCCATATCCATTGACCCGGCCTGGGTCAGTGAGTTCACTGAGAACATGAATATTCCGGACAGTGCTACCAGGACGGCTAGTGATACGCCGCTATCGAAGAAGATCATGAACGACATGATGACCGTAGATGCAGCCATGATCATGAAGATGACCGGGCCTCGCCCCATCTTGTCAGACAGACTACCGAAGAGCGGCCCGCTGACGATGGCTACGGCTGTAAGTAATGAGATGTGGAGGCCGATGCCTATCGCGCCCATCTCCAGATTTTGCCTCAGGTAAATCGGCAGGAACAGGATGAGGGCATTGTCTGCGATACCTCGTACGCCACCTACGAACAACAGCGCTACGAAGCCTCGAATCTTGAAGAGCTTGCCTATGGAGCCCATCTGCTCACGAAGGCTTCGTTCCTCTCCCTTGGCCATCTGCCGCTTTACGCCGCCGACGTTCCTCAGGAAGATCAAGAGGGCGATTGATACCATGGCGGCGAAGGGGAAAACTCCAAGCAGTACTGTTTGCCATGCAAATACTGCAATGATGAGTCCGAAGGCGAGAGGGGCTATCGTCTCTCCGACGTTCCCTGCCGAGCGGTGGAGGGAGATGTAGAAGCCTCGTCGCTCTGGGAAACGTTGCGAAAGGATTCCCAATGCCGGTGGGTGCCAGACGGAACCTGCCGCTGCGGCAAAGCCCACGGCGACAAGAATGACGTAATAGCTGGGGAATAGGCCGACAATGAGGTAGCCGAAGCCCATCAGTCCGATACTGCCCGCCAGAATGTAACCACGTAGGTGTTGGAAGCGGTCTGTCAGGACTCCGCCACCCATACTTGCAACGCCGCTGCTGATGCGTCGGATGCCATCGAGCATACCGGCTGCCAGGGTGCCAAAACCCACCGACTCCATCATGAAGGGGAGCACGACCACAAACCCACGTGTGTAGATGTGCTGCATGCTGTGGGCGCTGATAATCATGATAGCAACGAACATGTTGCTATCCCTGCGGCTTACCGGTCGTTCCTGGATTCCGCCACGGGTGGCTTCTGCTTGGGCCATCGGGTCCTCCCCTGACAAATCGATGTTGAGTGTCGAATACCGGAAAGAAGGGCTCTGCCCGGTACAATTTGTATCTGTTGCGATGTGCTTGGTAGGCCTGGCGGCCACATCCGCGCGCCACGTGATTCTAGATTGGATAGTACCGATGAGCCGCTAGGGGTGTCAAGGGTGTAAGAACCCTGTCACCGTGCGATCCTACTGGATGTGGAAAATGCTGGCGGCGTTGTCCCAGAGCACCTTCTTCTTCTGTTCATCGGTCAGGTTGGTGTCCGCAATGAACTTGTCCAGTTCGTTGGGGAAGGTAGAAAGCAGCGGCCACGGGTACTGGCTACCCCAGACCACCACGTCGTCTCCAACCTCCTGAAACACGTCCGGGGTGCTGGTCTCCCAGGGCGCACTTGCTGCGAACCCCTGCTGCTTGAACAGGTAGTCCGGCGGCAACGTGGAGGGGCAATCGTTGCCGAAGGGTATCTCACCCCAATGCTCTTCCAATCGCTCTATCCAGAACGGGAGCCATCCGGCACCTGCGCCCAGGAAGCCGACCTTGAGGCCGGGGAACCGTTCCAGGATGTTGTGCCCAAAGAAGGACATCATGGCCACCCAGAGTTCAAAGGTGTCAGAGACTGCCTCGTGGGAGAACTTGTCGTCGGGGTAACGATCAGTGCCAAGCTCCGGCAGCACGCTACCGGTGGCCTCGCTAATGACAATCGGTACACCGAGATCAAGGGCCTCCTGATACAGGGGATCGTAAGCGGTATCGTGGAGCAGGCGATGCACCACGGGGTTGGAGCGCATGAACGCAGCCACAAACCCCAGCTCCTTCACAGCACGGCGTAGCTCAATCACTGATTCCTCAACGCTCTGGAGGGGCAGCAGGGCCACGCCTTTGAGTCGCTTGGTGTCAGCTTTGCAGTAATCGGCGAGGTAGTTGTTGTACGCCCGTGCCATGGCTGCTGCCAGGGGTGCATCGATGTGGTCAGACCAGATGGCGTACAGGCCCGCGGTGGGTAGGAGGATGCCGACGTCTACGCCTTCCTTGTCCATGTCTGCCAGGTGCGACTTGCCGGAGAAGTCTGCCGAAGCGGTATCGCTGTAGATCTTCTGGTAGGCGGGGTTGGTAAGGAAATTCGTTTGAATTCGTGAGACCGGGCGGCCTTTCACGGTCATGGCCACACGGCTACTGTCCATCTGGACAGGCTTTTGGGCCTTGAAGGGTTCTTCCAGCCACGTATCCCACAGGTCTACCGGCTCAATGATGTGGCGGGTTGTGTCTATGACTTGAAACTGACCCTTCATGGTTCCTCCGTTATGCTCTCTGTGACCGCTGGCTATGCTAGCTGCCACTTTGTGTTGGCGTCAACCAGGGCACTGCCTGGTTGACCATGGGGTTGGCCGCAGATACCATGTCGCCACTCCAAATTCCAGAGGAGATGAACTATGAAACTCGTACGGTTTACAGATACAACAGGAGCCGCCGACAGCACGGCCAAACCCGGCCTGATCAAGGGTGATGCTGTGGTGGATATCTCATCAGCAGTGGCCAGCCTTCCGGCATCAACGCCACAGATGTTGATGGAATCGATCATTGATAACTTTGAGAGCCTTCGCCCAGCACTTGAGAAGCTGCTGGAATCGGGCGCGTCCGTCCCCATCGCCAGCGTAAAGCTACGGCCACCGCTGCCCCGCCCAAGCAAGATACTTTGCTGCATCGGCAACTACTGGGAGCACATGCAGCGTGAGGCAGGCCCGCTGAACATGTTCCTGAAATCGCCCGACGCCGTTATTGGCGATGGCGACACCGTAGTGCTGCCCAACAACACCAGTCCGTACATGTTCCAGCATGAGGCCGAGCTTGCCATCGTGTTCAAGGGCCCGGCCAAGGATGTCAGCCAGGCCGACCACAAGAACGCCATCTTCGGCTACACCTGCATCATCGACGTGTCGGCGCGAGCGGAAGGCAGGCGTACATGGCGGCAGGGTAGCTGGATGGGCAAGTCGTTCGACACCTTCGCGCCCATCGGGCCTTGCATCGTCACCGCTGACGAGATCGAAGACCCAAACTCGCTGTGGGTGAAATTCTGGAACAACAGCGATCTGCGGCACGATTACGTGACCGACGATATGGAGCATCGCGTACCAGAGTTGATTGAGTTCTCCACAAACATCATGACCATGAACTCCGGCGACCTCCTGAGCTGTGGCACCAACCACGAGGGCCTGGGGCCATTGCAGGACGGCGAGATCGGCGAGATTGAGATCCAGGGCATCGGCCGGTTGACCATCAACGTTTACGATCCGCTGAAGCGTACCTGGGATCGCGGCATCTTCATGGGCGAGGGTTCAACCAACCCGGAAGCTCGAGCGCAGCAGAAGAAATAAGCCGTTCTCAACGTAAGCCAGGAGACAGCACATGGAGATAACCAAAGAAGAGCTGCTGAAGATGTTTGAGACCATGGTGACCATCCGCCAGTTCGAACTCAGAGCGTTCGCAGAGGTTGGCCAACGGAGCCTTCGGGGCGCCATCCACCTCTCCGTGGGGCAGGAGGCGGTGCCCACAGGCATATGTGCCCACCTGACGGACGACGACTACCTGGCATCGACACACAGGGGCCACGGCCACTGCATCGCCAAGGGTGTGGATGTCCAGGGCATGATGGCTGAGATCCTGCAGAAGGCCACAGGCACGAACAAGGGCAAGGGCGGATCCATGCACATCGCGGATATGAGCAAGGGCATGCTGGGCGCGAACGGCGTCGTCGGCTCCAGCGTCCCGCTGGCTGTTGGCGCGGCACTGGCTGCAAAACATCGAGGCACCGACCAGGTAGCCATCGCATTCTTCGGCGACGGCGCGGTTAACCAGGGTGTTGTCCATGAGAGCATGAACCTTGCTGCCATCTGGAAGCTGCCCGTCATCTTTGCCTGTGAGAACAACCAGTATGCAGAGTCCACGCCCGTGGAGTACGCCACACCCATCGCGGACATCGCCGACCGGGCGAAGGGCTACAACATGCCCGGCGTGGTCGTCGACGGCATGGACGCCTTCGCGGTGTACGACGCTGCAGGTGCTGCCATCGGTCGAGCACGCGCAGGCCTCGGGCCGACGTTGCTTGAGTGCAAGACGTACCGGTATTACGGCCATGCTGCCTTCGATAACCCCAAGAGCTACCGCTCCACTGAGGAAGAAGATGAGTGGAAGGCTCGTGACGCCATCATGAAGTTCAAGGAACGCGTGATAGAAGAGGGGACGCTGAACCAGGCCGAGCTTGATGAGACCGAGGCTGCTGTCACCGAGATGATGGATGACGCAGTCCGTTTTGCCGACGAATCGCCCGACCCGGACCTGAGCGAGCTGCTCACGGACGTGTACTTCGATCCTCCAAAGGGTTCTCTTGGCCGTAGCGCCCACTTGTTTACATAAATGTTCAATCGGAGTGTGTCATGACATCGAAAACCACGCGTATGCTCTCCTACCGGGATGCCATCAACGAGGCGTTGCAGCAGGAGATGGAGCGTAACCCGGACATCATCCTCATGGGAGAGGACATCGCCGGCGCGGCAGGCAGGGCCGACCAGGGGTTTGTTGACGCCTGGGGCGGACCCTTCCGCACCACTCAGGGGCTGATTCAGAAGTTTGGCGAAGACCGAGTCAGGGACACTCCAATATCTGAGGCGGCGTTCATCGGTACGGCTATCGGCGCGGCTGCAGCGGGAGTTCGGACCGTGGCGGAGCTCATGTACTTCGATTTCGTGGGCGTCTGCTTCGACCAGCTATTGAACAACGCTGCCAAGATGCACTACATGTACGGCGGCAACGTAACCCTTCCTTTTACTTTGTTGACTCGCGTGGGCGCGGGCGTGGGCTCCGCGGCGCAGCACTCTGAGATTTTGTACGCGCTGATAGCTCACATCCCCGGGCTCAAGGGCGTTGTGCCCTCGGACGCATATACCGCGAAGGGGCTGCTGACGGCTGCACTGCGATCCGATGATCCGGTCATCTTTTTTGAACACAAGCTCCTCTACCATGAGTCGTGCGAAGTGCCGGAGGAGTCATATGAAATCCCCATCGGCGATGCGAGAACGGTGCGAGAAGGTACCGACATCACATTGGTCGGCATATCTAAGATGACTTCGGTGTGTCTGGAGGCCGCCGAGTTGTTGTCCGCTGAGGGCGTCAACGCAGAAGTCATCGACCTGCTCAGCGTGTTCCCCATTGATTACGACCACATCATCACGTCGGTGCAAAAAACCCACAGGCTGGTGATCGTCGACGAGGATACTCCAACATGCAGCGTCGCAACGGACATCGCAGCCACGGTGGGAGAAGAGGCCTTCGACTCTTTGGACGCGCCCATCATGCGAGTGCAGTCTCCACATACCCCGGTGCCATACGCCAGAGGGCTTGAGCTTGCGTACATCCCGGATGCCCAACGCGTGGTGAAGACCGTGCGAGAGGTCTTTGGGAACTAATCGGTAGAGCAGACAGCGAGCAGGGTTAGGAGAACTATGGAATTTACGGCTGCCAAAGCATTTCTGGAGACCAACCACCGAGGGGTGGTGACTACGACTCAGAAGAATGGCGCAGCCCACGATAGCATCGTGGTGTGCGGCCACTACAATGACAAGGTGCTCTTCGTCTCTGTGCTGGGCAATTCACGCAAAGTACACAACCTCCGTCGAGACCCGTGTTGCACGGTGCTGGGTGTGTCTGACGATTGGGGTAAATACGTCGTCGTCGAAGGGCAAGCGCAGCTCATGGACTACAGCAACACCGACGCAGAGGAATATCGGGTGCATCTTAGGGATGCTTTCCGCGCATGTGGCGGCGGAGAGCACTCCGATTGGGAAGGGTATGACAGCGCTATGCGAAAACAGGACGCGGTCATGGTGTTGGTCTCCCCTGAAAACGTGTACGGAAGGATCCGCTAACTTCCTCAGCTCATTCCGCCTATCCACATCTTCTACGTTGACGCGTGCGGTGAACACCCATAGGATGAATGGGGCTCCTGGCCCTTTTACATCCAGTCTATGGGAGTTCCTACTGCATGGCTAACCATTCAATGTTCTCGCCAATGCGCTTCGGCGACGTCCATTATGCCTGGGTCATTGTAGTGCTGGCTTTTGGCATTCAGACCGCAAGTTCTTCCATGCGACTGGCCTTTGGGACGTTTGTAGACCCGCTGGCTGAGATGTATGGCTGGTCCAACGGCTCCATCGGCCTTGCCTACGCCATTCAGTTCGCCGCTTCCGCAGCCTTTGCTCCAGTGGTCGGTTGGATGGGCGATGTCTATGGAACACGGCGGACTCTCTTTGTTGGCGTAGTGCTGTTTGCCGTTGGGATAATGCTGACGGGCAGTATGGATAGCCTATGGGAGTTCTACCTCTATTACGGCATCATCGTAGGCATTGCTTTGTCGGTGTTCATGGTGCTGCTGGTCTCAGCGGTCTCGTACTGGTTTAAGACTCAACAAGGTTTGGCAATAGGGGTGCTCATGGCGTCGTTTGGCGTTGGTCCATTGATTGCAGCACCCCTGATCGTCTACGTCATCAACCGGTTCGGCTGGGGGACGGCCATGACAGTTGCCGGCCTTGGCTCTGGCCTGGTAATGCTGGTCCTCATAGCGAAGTTTTACGGAAAGCCAGCCGATAATGGGGCGCGACCTTATGGTGCTTCGCTGTCAGATCCCATTGAAATTGTGGCTGATCGGGCAACGGTGACTGCGGAATCAAGGGCCTTCTTCCATCGAGCGAGAGGTACGTTTAATTTCTGGAACCTGGTGAACATCCATTTCCTGGGGTGCGTGGGGCATTCCATCATCATCGTGTACGGCGCATCCATTGCGATCCATGAGGGTATTGACCCCGTGGTGGCCGCAGGGGTGGTGAGCACATTCTTTGGTTTAAGCATTGCCACCCGGTTCTGGACGGCCTTCTTGGCCGATTACTTCAGCCCTCGCGGCATCATGGTCGCTTCCTTCTTCCTACAGGGAGTCACGGTGTTCATGTTGCTGGAATCCACTGCCGTCTGGCATTTCTATCTCTTCGCCGTCGCCTTCGGTATCGGATACGGTGGAGAGGGGACCGTGTTCCCGTTGTTGGACAGGAAATACTACAAGAATGCCCCGTTCGGAACGTCCTACGGCTGGCAGATGTTCGGAGCCAGCCTGGGTATGGGGCTCGGCGGGTGGGTCGGTGGTTACCTCTTCGATATCACTGGCGCTTACACGTGGACCATCATCGTGTCGGCGACCACCAGCCTCGGCGGCATGGTGAGTATCCTGTTCCTGGCGGATCCTCGACATCAGCAGATACCGGACTGGAACAAGGACATAGTCATCGATGGTGGAGCCTTTCCTCATATACACTGACCCTGGACATCAACACTTGCTTCCCAGGAGATGAATGTGTCCCTTTGGCTACTGCTGGCTCTGATTGTCCCCTTTATGTTGGCTGCGGTGAACGTCATAGACAAGCTGGTGGTGGATCGCCATGTCAAAACGACCCTCCTGTACCCCTTCTATATCGGCATCATAGAGATGCTGATGGCTTCCTCATTGCTTGCCACCGTGTTGCTGACGGGGTTAGAGGATGTGAATTGGACGGTGATCGGCGGTGCGATGGCTATGGGTGCGGTGCGTGGGCTTGGACTGGTAACAATGGTCCTCGCTCTGCGACTCGAACAGGTCTCTCGCGTCATTGCCCTCTGGTTCCTCAGCCCCATCATGGTCGTAGGTATGGCCGTAGTCTTCCTGAGCGAGTCTGTCTCAAGCTTGGCCATCGGAGCGATTGTGATGGCCTCGATTGGTGCCGGGATTGTCTCGTGGACGGGTGGAGAATCGTCGCGAGGGTTCATGACACCCAAGGTCATTGCCCTGGTGCTTGTCTCAGCGTTTGCGTGGGCCACAGCGAATATCTTGACGAAGCAGTTTGTTGACGACGATTCCTTCTGGCAGTTGTACTTCGGCTCCCGAGCAGGTTTCGGTCTGGTGATGCTTGTGCTGATTTTCAGTAGTGAGGTGAGGCGTGAAGCGGGGACTGGCTGGCGGTCACGTCCTCTGGTAGGTCTGTTCTTGATGGCAGAAATCATTGTCACCGTCAGCCTTATCCTCTTCTACTCTGCAATAAAACTGGGCCCTGTGTCGCTTGTCTCAGCGGTCGGAGCAATCCAACCGTTTGCCGTGCTTGTTTACTCCATAGCATTGGCGCTACTATTCCCCGCTTTATTCAGCGGTTGGGTCACTAGAGGGAGGAAAAGGCTTGTGCCCCAGATTATCGGTACGTTAGTGTTGGTCGTAGGGGTTAGTATTGTGAGTGTCCAGTAGGAAATAAATTTCCTTTAACGTGCTTTGTTATAGGACTCCTCGAGGGTTTCCAAAATAAGGAATTGACCTCCCTATGGGCAATTAATATGTATGTAGATAAGAACTCTAAACATAACATTACGTATTTAGATACGCGTCTACCAAAGGGGTTGACACACCCCTACTTGTAATGTAGCTTCTACAGGGTTGTCTACAAGTGGTCAGATTGAAATTTTCAAAAATTAGAGGGGGTATCGAAATGTCTCGTTTTGTTCGTGGAGGGCTAATCACGTTGTTGTTGGGCATTATGGCCCTTACATTCATGGTGGCCTGCTCCAGTGGCGATGATGAAGAATCCACCGCAGCTGCACCGGCGGCAGCAGCAGCGACGGCCGCGCCAGCAGCAGCACCGGCTAAAGAGCTAAAGCCTAAAGTCAAACGGCTGGTGATTTCAACGGCAGCACCGAGCACTGAAACCAATATGCCTTGGAGATATGAGAGCCCACGTGGCCCTTGGTTCTTCGCGGCAACTCATGAATCATTAATTGGTGCCGACGCTGATACGGGCGAGCACGTGCCTCAATTGGCTGAATCATGGAGCATTGAGCCTGACGGGATATCCGTACGATTCCAACTTCGAAAGGGTGTCCGGTTCCACGGTGACAACGGTGATTTCACTGCAGCTGATGTAGCCGCCGTGTTGAAAAACCATGGCGAAGAGGATTCCCGACACACCCATAGAAGCCAATACCGCGCGGTCGATCTTGAGATAGTCAGCCCCTATGAGATTGTGTATAACATCTCCAAATCCAATCCGGAAATCCTGAATAACTCATCTTCTTGGAACGTTATTTCAGGTGAACCTTTCAGCGCCAAAGATTTGGAGAAGCTAGGTGGTGACCCAGATTTGACTTCACGACCCCCCGCAGGTACAGGCGGGTTCCAGTTCAAAGAGCGCACACAAGGGGTTAATTTCATAGTTGAACGAGTTCCTTACAAGCACTGGCGTTATACTTCAGACTGGGAAGAGATTGAGTTCCGATTCCAGAGCGAAGCTTCCACCCGATTGGCAGCGCTGCTCACAGAGGAAGTCCATGTGACCACGCTCCCGTTGGACTTGCAGAACCAAGCGGAGTCCAGTGGAATGGCGGTGGCTACCGGCCAGGTGATGACGCGAGAACGAAGTGCGTTGTTCCAAGGTCCCCTGATTGACAAGGCGTATGGCTCCTACGAAGCGCAGAATACTCCTTG
>JAPYRQ010000021.1:0-17812 GCA_029936935.1 Dehalococcoidia bacterium
AAGTAGGTTAGGTGGGTGCCACTGTGCTCCGAGTGTTTCTTCAGGTCGAAGTCCGTTCGATTGGCTATGCCCTCCATCTCGCCCCAACCCCAGGGGAACAGATACTCGATGTCCGTGGTGGCCTTTGCATAGTGGGCTAGCTCTGCGGACTCGTGAGGGCGCAGGCGCAGGTTCTCGCGCCGGATTCCGTGGCTGATGTACCACTCAAACCGGGCGTTCACCCAATACTCATGCCATTCATCGTCGGTGCGTTGCCCTGGCTGCAGGTGTTCCGGTGGCTTCACAAAGAACTCCATCTCCATCTGCTCGAACTCGCGGGTACGGAAGATGAAGTTTCCTGGCGTTATCTCGTTACGGAAGGACTTGCCTATCTGGGCGATGCCAAAGGGCAGCTTCTTCCGCGTGGATGTCAGGATGTTGAGGAAGTTCACGAACATGCCCTGGGCGGTCTCCGGTCGCATGAAGACGGTGCTTGCCGTGTCCTCCACTGCGCCGAGGAAGGTCTTGAGCATCAGGTTGAACTGGCGCGACTCGCCTAGCTCACCGCCGCAATCGGGGCACTTGTCAGACTCGACATGGTCAGAGCGAAAGCGGTGCTTGCACTCCTTGCACTCGACAAGGGGGTCTGTGAACCCCGCCAGGTGGCCGCTGGCCTCCCAGACGCTGGGGTTCATCATGATGG
This sequence comes from Dehalococcoidia bacterium, assembly GCA_029936935.1. GTDB lineage: Bacteria > Chloroflexota > Dehalococcoidia > Lucifugimonadales > UBA1127 > UBA1127. The sequence goes on from JAPYRQ010000021.1 coordinate 683, forward strand.
CGGCATCCAAGCCAACCACATCGTCGCGAGTGCGTACGACCTCTCGCCACCATGCTTCTTTGACGTTGCGCTTCAGTTCCACACCCATTGGGCCGTAGTCCCAGGCGTTGGCCAGTCCTCCGTAGATCTCACTGCCGGGGAAGACGAACCCCCGTCTCTTACATAACGATACGATCTTATCCATGGTGACGGCTGACGATGCTTCGGTCACGGGTTCCTCCGAGGTTTGGTTGATGGTGATTGGGCACTCTCAAAAGCGTAGCAACGGTAGGGGCATCTGTAAAGGTAGGTCGTAGGAGGAGGTGACCTACCCTCGTACTACCTTCAGGAGTGGGGTCTGTTACGGAAATCGTAGGTACAATGTAAGTGAGGAAATTGAGGACGGAAGGTCCAGCCTAAAGGAGGAGGTGAGTCATGGGAATTGAGTATACGGGGATTCTGGAGATGCTGGGGACCGGGCTTGGGTTCGGACTCCTCTTTGGAGCAGCAGGACTGGTAGTCCTTTGGGGCGCTCTGTATGTACTGGAGCGGATTTTCCCGGAGGCTCCGCGCAACAATGACCACATGCTAAGATTGACCACATGCTAAGATTGCTTGAAACCAACGTTGAGGCGATTCCAACTCCAAAGCGCACAGAGCACAAGAAGGCAGTTTGAGTGGATAACGCTATTGAGACCCTGGGTCTGACCAAGCTCTACGGCCAGGCCCGGGGAATACAGAATTTGGATCTGCAGGTTCGGCAGGGTGAGGTGTTCGGGTTCTTGGGCCCCAACGGTGCTGGCAAGACGACGACTATTCGGCTCCTGCTGAACCTGCTCCAACCGGCACATGGCAGCGCAACGATCATGGGAATGGACGTTGTCACGAGGTCGGTCGAGGTACGTCGCGTGTGTGGCGTAGTTTCCGGCGAACCAGCCTTCTTCGATAGCCTCTCCGGCAGAGCGCACCTGGCAATGATGCAAAGCTACCATGCCAAAGGTGGGCCTCGTTCCGAAGAACTGGCGGAGCGTCTCGGTTTTGACCTTGATAGACCCGTACGTTCCTACTCCCACGGAAACAAACAGAAGCTAGCCATCATCCAGGCCCTATCACATCAACCCCAGTTGCTCATCCTTGACGAGCCCACCGGCGGCCTTGACCCATTGGTTCAGCGTGAGTTCTACAAGATCCTCGCAGAGGAGAAAGCTCGCGGCGTCACTGTGTTCTTCTCGTCGCACATCCTCTCCGAGGTAGAGCGAATCTGTGATCGTGTAGGCATCATCCGCGAAGGCGAGTTGGTTGCGTTGCTGGACGTGAACGACCTTCACAAGCAGCAGATACGGCATATGGAAGTGACGCTGAGTCGGGACGTGGACGTATCGGAGTTCCAGCTTGAAGGTGTTGAAATCGTTCATTGCGAGGGACACCACATCGAGCTGAAAGTCTCCGGTGGCGTCGGCGCGTTGCTGCAACACTTGGCCGCAATACCGGTGGAAGACATCGTGTTCCCTGAGGCTAGCCTGGAAGACACGTTCACGGAGTTCTACGCCGGGCGCGGAGGCGATGAATGAGCTGGGCGCTTTATCGCAATGTGCTGAGGCTTGGCCGGATGGGAGCCCTATCCTGGGCACTGACACTCATGGTATGGGCATCGCTGGTCATCTGGATATTCCCTACCATCAACGAAGCTGGGGCCATGGAAGATTACGTTAACGCAATGCCTGAAGCTGTTCAGGCTGCAATCGGCGTCAGTACTCCTGAGGACATGGCAATGATCTTCCGGGATGGTGGATTTACCCTGGCTGGATATGTGAACACAGAGTACCTGACATGGTTGCCGCTGCTGCTGGGTGTTTACGCGGTAGTCTACTGCGGAGGCCTTGTATCCAAGGAGGCAGAGCGGGGAACGCTGGATACCCTGTTATCGCAGCCGTTGAAGCGAAGCTCGTTTTTGCTGAGTAAGTTCGCTGGGTTTGCCACCTTGGTAATTGCGGCGATGCTGCTCTCATTCCTCAGCATCCTCATCGGCTCGAGTTTCATCGATGGTGAGATTGACGTCCTCAATCTGGTGGCCATCCACGGTGTTGGGGTGTTGCTGGTTTTGGCGATTGCCGGGTACTCGACGCTGGCATCGTGCCTGTTCCTGGACCCGGGAAAGTCGCTGGCTGTAGCAGGGCTGGCCACGGCGCTGAGCTTCTTCGCGAATATTGCCGGATTGGGTGTGTCCGGGTTGGGGTGGGTGAAGAACCTATCGCTGTTCCACTACTACGACTCGCTTCAGGTCATAGCAGCGGGCAACGTGAACTGGACGGGCGTGGTCGTGTACGCGGCGGTGCTGGCTGGAACCCTCACGGCTTCCTGGGCCATCTTCAGGCGTAAGGACCTGGCCGGTTAACGACGGGTCGTTTTCTGCGATGGCTTGAAGCATACTGGGGCTACATCCAGTCTAAATAATGCCCTGAATCCCGAAAGTAGGTTCTTCCTTTGAGCGATGCTTTGCCTGGGTATAATGTGTCCCCAAGGCCAGTGTGGACATCCCAAAATGCATACATCCTTGCGTCCGTTACCGGGGTGGTGGCGCTCATGCTGGCGAGCTGGATGTTCTAGCGCTCAGTCCGAGAAGCCGTCTTCCTCGACGATGTTCTCAAGCTGCTCCAAACGCTCCACGATTCCCCTAGCGTCCACGTCAATCGCTATGAGGTCTATATGACCACGGCAGGGACAGGTTGTGGGCCTCGATGTAGTGATAGGCGGTGGACACCAGATGCTTGCGCTTCAACGCCGTCACCGATTCCTCGGGTGAGCCGAATCGCTTGCTGCGTCGCGTACGCACTTCCACAAACACAATCTCTTCGTTTTTCTCCACAACGATGTCAATCTCGCCCCAGGGACACCGATAGTTGGCGTCGCGGACCATGTAGCCAGCCTTTTCAAGGTGGGCGCGCGCCAGGTCTTCGCACTGCTGTCCGAGTTGTCTGCGATTATCGGGCATGACTACCAACATCTGTCATATGGGCGATGACACGTCGAACGGGGGTAAAGCTCCGTCGATGGATGGGGGTGACGCCTAGCTGCTCCAATGCCGCCATGTGAGACTCCGTTGGGTAACCTTTGTGCTGGGCGAAGCCGTAGCCGGGGTAGGTTTCGTCCATCTCTTGCATAAGCTGGTCTCTGGCTACCTTTGCGACGATGGACGCGGCGGCAATCGATGAACAGAGCACATCGCCGTGGATGATGGCTCGACACGGCAGGCCATCGCAGGAAAGAGGTAGGGCGTCTACCAGGAGGTGATCCACCTGGTTCGCAAGCTGTCGTATGGCGCGAGTCATCGCCGTCCTAGTGGCTTCGATGATACCCAGTGCATCGATCTCATGGTGCTCGGCCCTACCGATGCCCACACCCGCCGCGTAATGCTGGATACGTGGCGCGAGTCGCTCTCGAGCCAACGGGCTGAGCTTCTTGGAGTCGTTGAGGCCGGGGAGGTTACGCGTCCTGAATGTGGGTGAAAAGACCACCGCGGCGGCCATTACCGGGCCTGCTAACGGCCCTCGACCAACCTCGTCAACGCCGGCCACCTGCACGTAACCCTGCTTCCAGAGTTCTCTCTCAGCTGACCAGTCAGGCTTGGTTGACACGGCTACCCTGCGGACGCTGCGCGGCAAAGGCCAACGATGTAGTCGATCTGCTGCTGGTGACCGAACTCATGGGTGATCAGTGACCGGAGATACATTGCGTTTATCCAATCAGGTCGCTCAGAGTACGGTACCTCATTCAACTTGTCTGGGCTCATTGCCTTCACCGTTGCCAGAGCCTGCTTGCGAACGGCCTCGCCATAAGCCAACAACTCCGCCAGGGGTGGCACCTTGAATGCGACGACTTCCTCGATCGTCCAGCTGTTCCCCGTGGTCAGTGCAGCCCTATTTCCGGTGATGGTTGCAGGCATCGTCCACTTGTTGTTCCAGCCATCTGTCTCAAGGGTCTCCTGTTGACCTGTAAGGAAACGGACGTAGCGGTCTTCTGTGCGGAACATATGCCACAAAAGGAACTCGATGGGGTTGGCTTCCGGGCCTGCCTGCCACGCTAGTTCTTCTGGGCTTAGGTCCTTCACGGTGTCCAGTGTGGAGGTACGATTCATCCCGATAGACATCTCAACAAATTCTAGTGTGTTCACGATTTCTCCTTGGCGATGGTTAGGATGAGATTGAAGCGGTGGGTGATTCCATAGCTGCGTCGCTGTCCAGCGGCCCAACGATGTACCCACCGCCAAGCAGTTCTTCTCCACGATAGAACACTGCGGCCTGCCCCGGGGTCACGGCCCGCTGAGGCTCATCGAACCACACGCGGGTCTCGTTGCCCTGAACGACGAGCGTGGCACGCATTTCTGTGGCTTTGTAGCGAATCTTGATGTTGACGGCCACCGGCTCGATTGGCGCTGTGCCAGACACCCAGTTCATGCCATCAGCAATCAGCCCGGGCGATAGCAACGCGTCTTCAGGGCCGACGACGACGCGGCGAGTGTCAGGCTCTATGCGAACTACGTACAGCGGCGCGGAGTCTGTGATGCCAAGGCCCTTGCGCTGTCCAACGGTGTACCTATCGATGCCCTGGTGCTGCGCCAGTACGTTGCCGTCCATGTCCACCACATCGCCGGGCGAGGCCTCGTGATGCAGCTGCAGGAACTGACGATAATCACCGTCCGGGATGAAGCAGATGTCCTGACTATCGGGCTTGTCGGCGATGTCGAGGCCAGCGTCTCGTGCTAGCTCCCGAAGATCTGATTTGGTGTACCAACCCACGGGCAACAGCAGTCGCCGAAGCTGTTCTTGGCCCAGGCCGAAGAGCACGTACGACTGATCCTTGGAAGGGTCTATCGCCTTCATTAGCGTCGGGTTTCCCTCAGCATCGAATACCGAGCGCGCGTAGTGACCCGTGGCGATGTAGTCGGCTTCCATGGCCATCGCACGGTTTAGCAGGAAATCGAACTTGATGAGGTCGTTGCAGGCGATGCAAGGGTGCGGTGTTCGCCCACGCTCGTATTCCGCGAGGAAGTAGTCGACGACCGTTGTCTTGAACTCGCGCTCGGCGTTGATGACGTAGTGCCTTGCGCCGATGGTTTCACACACGCGGCGGGCGTCATTGATGTCCTCAAGGGTGCAGCAACCACGGCTCAGCGGGGCGGCGCCCGGCCGGTCGTCCGACCATAGGCGCAGTGTGACGCCGATGACCTCATAGCCCTCGCGCGATAGCAACAATGCGGCGACGGATGAATCAACTCCGCCGCTCATGGCAACAACGACTCTTCCAAGACCCATAGTTCAATACACTCCACGTAGGAGAAGAATAGCATATATGCTCGGGGACTGGCCTGTGGGCCAGAGGGGCCGGTGTTTGCTAGCACGTCTTTAGTCTCCTCGCCCGCAAGCGACCTATGAAGCTAGCCTTGTTGGGGCTTCAAGCTGCTGCTATAGTTAATGGGTTGGCCCCCGTAGCTCAGCGGATAGAGCACCGGCCTCCGGAGCCGGTGGCGGGCGTTCGAGTCGCCCCGGGGGCACGCTTACCAAAACTTCATCGGGGAGTAGCGCAGCCTGGTAGCGCGCTACGTTTGGGACGTAGAGGTCCCGGGTTCGAATCCCGGCTCCCCGACCAGACATAACAAAGAGGCCGGTACCTTTTGGGGTACCGGCCTCTTCTATTGCCGGGTATTGAGGCATATCAATGGAATGTCAGCTTACCGCTTGGTGATAGTGCCGTCCCACTCACTCAGGGGCTTGCAGTGCCACTGCCAGTTGTCCTCAAGGACGCCCAAATAAGGCAGCCACGTGCGGCCGTTTGCCCACAGGAGTGTCTGCCACTGGTCGATGTCAGTCGGTGCCCACGGGAAAAGGCGGCCAACGACCCGAGCAGATAGATCAGATGTAGGCTGGAAAACAATCCCGAGTCCTGCTGCTATATCGGCTGTGTGGATCAGAATCTCATCGCACCCCATCGCCGCGAACCCGCTGGGGTCTGCGATGCCGGCGGGATGGAACGCCCTCGCGGAAGCTGGATGCGCCTCGATGACGCGCGCAAGGATGGCAGCAGAGATCTTGAGGGAGGCCAACAAGTCGGCAATCGACAGCCCATCGCCGGAGTTGCGGATGTTCCGAATCCTCTCTGTGGCGTTGGTAGCCAGGCTGCCCGCATAGAACATCAAGGCATTGGAAATGTGGTCCAGGGTGTAGCGGCAATCCCACTCCAGCTCTCCCGCCAAAGCAGTCCAATCGCTATCGACCGCTGGCGCCAGGGTGTTGTGAGCAACCTCTGCAGCTGCCAGGACGTCTAAGTGGCTGGTCTCTTCCATGAGGACACCTCGTTTTTGAGTTCAGTCGCTATGGTAGCACGTGGATTAGCCTCAAAAGGGTCGAAACCCTCGTTGACGCACTATGGCCTCGCTTGTACGCTAGGCCTGCCCCAACCTACAAAACGGAGCGAATACATGGCTAAAATGATCTACCAGGTACGCCTAATCATCAAACCCGAGTACGAAAAAGAGTTCAACCAGTGGTACGAGGGTTGGTACATCCCCAAGCTCATGGCAGAGGTGCCCCACTTCTTCTCATGCCATCGCTATGTCGGCGACCTGGACGGCCAGAATGTTTACATAACGGATTACGAGACCACCACAGAGGACCTGGACACAGCGGTTGCGGAGATGCGCACACCTGAGCGTGCACCGGTGAATGCCATGTTCTACGAGTGGAAGGAAAAGGCAATTACACTGCACGAGTCCATCAGGTTCACCGAGCGTGAATGGGGAGCCAAGTAGCATGCCATCCATAGAAGAGCGACTCCAACAACTCGAGGACCGTATAGCCATCCAGGACCTGGCGGCGGAGTACTGCCGCGCCATCGACGACCGCGATCTCGAGGCCTTCCTAAACACGTATACCGAGGACTGCGTGCTCCGGTACAAGGACGGGGCTATGCGCATCGATGGGAAGTCGGACCTGCGTGAGTACTACACCAACCGGTTCATGCAGTACGGCCTCACATTCCACTACCCTCATGCCCACGTCATCACATTCGACGGGCCTGATAACGCCCACGGTTGGTTGACAGGTCATGCGGAGATGGGGCTGAGTGGCGAGGGGTGGCTGGCGGCGTTCCGGTACACGGACATCTATCGACGTGAGGCCAGTGGGTGGCGGTTCGCGGAGCGCGAGCTTGCTGCGTGGTACTACATGAAGCTAGCCGATCTGCCGGACGGCATGGGCCAGACACTTCGAAAGCACTACCACGGCGAGTTGATGGCTGCCGAGCTGCCGGAGAGCATGGACACCTACAAGGCCATGCACAACCTGTAAACAGGACTCGTCCTGGACCTGTATGACCTGCCGGTTACCAAAGTGAGTTGATACAGGATGAATGGCAAAAGCATACAAGCGAGGAAACCATGGCGACGAAGTATCGCGCAGACCACGTAGGGAGCTTTTTGAGGCCACCGGAACTGCTGGCGGCACGGCAGTCATTTGTCGAAGGCAAGATCACAGAGGATGACCTTCGCAAGGTACAGGACGAGGCAATCCTGAAGGTCATCGACTTGCAGAAACAATCAGGCATCGATATCTACACAGATGGCGAGTATCGCCGTGATGGTTGGGCCAGCGACTTCGGTGAAGCCGTTGAAGGCTATGTAGTCGGCGCACCTGCCGTGACCATGCCCTTTCAGGGTGGCGTTGAGACATCGTCGGCAGGCGGAGGAAACTCCACCAACCCCACGGGCGCTCCTGGTGGCGGCGGGGGCCGGGTCTTCGGCGAGAAGCTCAAGCAGATCAAACGCCTGACGGGTGGCGAATCCCCCTTCATTAAGGAGCATGCCCACGGCGCGTACAAAGTGACCATGCCGGCAGCATCGTACGTGGTGACGCGCGGCTACAAGCCTGGCGTGACCGACAAGGTGTACGACTCTCGAGCAGCCGTACTCCATGATGCGGCGATGATCATCAAAGACGAGGTGATTGCGCTCATCGCCGAGGGCGTCCCCTATGTGCAGATCGATAACCCCCACTACCCTGACTACCTGCCTGACGATAGGCGGGAGCAGTGGCGGGCTTTGGGTGTTGACCCGGATCAGGCGTTGGGGGATGACATTGACGCTGACAACGCGTGCTTGCGCGGCTTCGATCGCAGCGATGTCACGCTGGCCATGCACCTCTGTCGCGGCAACGGCGCTGGTGGCGGCTGGCACACGTCCGGCGGCTATGACCGTATCGCGGAGCAGTTGTTCAGCCGGTTGGAGGTCGATGCTTTCCTTCTGGAGTACGACAGCGACCGTGCCGGAGGCTTTGAGCCACTGCGGTTCATGCCCAAGGGCAAGACTGTGGTTCTGGGTTTGGTCACGACCAAAGCCGGTGAGTTGGAGTCGCAGGACCTGCTGCTCCGACGGATTGAAGAGGCGGCCAAGTTCGTGGACATGGACGACCTTACGCTGAGCCCCCAGTGCGGCTTTGCATCCACGGTTCAGGGCAACCCGCTGACGTGGGACGACCAGCTACGGAAGTTGGAGTTGGTGGTAGAGACAGCCCGCAAAGCCTGGGGCGCCTAGGCGCTTTTGCTAGGGAGGTTACAAAGCAAGTAAGAGGACCGGTTTCTATGGGGGCCGCTTCTTTTTGTGTTGTGGCGGATGAGCTGGGACGAACGAGGTTGGAGTATGGAGGACGGATTCTTCGCTATGCTCAGAATGACATAGACGCAATTGATCCTGAGGGGAAGGTTCGGGGGTGACCGTCTCTATGTGAGCGACCCCATTGTCGACGGTCACCCAGTCTATGACAAGTCGTAGGAGTTGTTGCCGTTACTCGAAGATCATTGCATCCATGCCTATTGAGACCTACTCTAGCTGTGGTCTTCGCAAACTGAGCTTCTCAATTTCACCTTTGTAGCGCTCGAGGTGCATCACCTCACCGACATACGCTGTGGTTACCCTCCCTTCCTGGTTGCTGAGCTTCTTGAGGGCGGCGCTTGCCTGCTTAGCCTCCGCTTCGAGGGAAGATGCCGTTGAGGTTATAGCAAAGGGCATCCTCCCCCCTCAAAACTCAATCTCCGGCTCCCCTCCCAGGTACACGTGAACTTCCTGCAGGATATGCTGTAATAGCTCCTTCGAGTTGTCGCGTTGCCTCGTCTTGCAGCCCCTGCTACACTCCTTCGAAACTGTTTGGAGGCCGCGATTATGGCCAACGAAGCAATCTTCTATTTGAATGGACAGTTCGTTCCAGAGAGCCAGGCGAAAGTATCGGTTATGGATCGTGGGTTTCGCTGGGGAGACGGTGTCTACGAAACGCTGAGGACATTTCAGGGCAAGCTCTTCAAGCTGAACCAACACCTTGAGCGGTTGCATGGCTCACTGCTCTATTCCCGCATCAACCTTGGCCAGACGATGAACGAACTTGGCACGGTTTTGGAAAGGGTTGTCGAAGAGAATGCTCGTTATTGGCAGGCTAATGAAGATCATGAAATCCATGTAGTTGTCAGCCGAGGTCTCGCGGACCCAACAAGACGGCTGGGTACGTCCGCTACGGTCGCAGCGTTCGTCGAACATTTAGATTTTCCAAGGTTTGCGCGAGATTACGTGAGAGGTGTCCCCATGGTCACCCCTGCGACCCGGAGAACACCCCCACAATCAGTCTCTCCAAAGGCCAAGATATCCGGGAAGATGAACCATTTTGTAGCGCAAGCCGAAGCACAACTTGTGGACCCACGAGCTGAAGCCCTCATGTTGGGCTTGGATGGAAACGTTGCAGAAGGGACAGGCGCGAATTTCCTGTTCTTGTCACAAGGACGAATCTGCGTCCCCAACCGGCGCCATGTGCTGGGGGGCGTCAGCATGGAAACGGTGCTGGAACTTGCCCATCAGCTTGACATTCCATGGGAGGAGGGCGACTTTACCCCCCATGACGTGTACACGGCAGATGAAGCGTTTTTGACCTCAACTCCCTTCTGTCTGATACCCGTCATATCTCTCAACGGCGTCGCTATAGGCGCAGGAGTCCCAGGCTCGACAGCCAACCATTTGCTGCATGCATGGGGAGAGATGGTCGGCGTCGATCTCCTCGATCAAGCCTTTAGCTTCCTGCCAACCGAAGAACGACGAACGTTAGAGCAAGAAGCTAGAGCCTCTGATTGAACCCGTTTTGCGAGGGATTCCAAACGGCAATCGGCCATAAATGGCCATGCTAGTTCATCCTTGGCGTCATGCCAGTCACCTGTAGGTTGTTCTGATCCACTAACTCCTTTGACTCCACCACGCGGCCTGTAAAAGTCATGGCATCTTGGCATATGAACACGACCGCACGGCCAGTAGTTTCAGGAGTGTTCGCAGTAGTGTAATCAACGCCGGCGATGGGGTTAGCGATGTTCCGTTCAACAACAGTGCGTCCAGGGTCTACCGCTACAATCGCAACGTTCCGAAGCCGCAATTCCCCTGCAACTCCTGCTACCCATCGGTTTAGGGCGGCTTTTGTGATGCCGTAACCCACATAGGTCCTTCCCGCTGGGAGTTGCCAGTCCGGGCCTGGAGGTGGTGGGAGGTTCGCGCCTGCTGACGTGATATTTATGATGGCTCCGCCTCCAAGAGTCTCCATGTGAGGTGCTACCAGGGTAGTTATAAAATAGGGAGCACGGACGTTGGTGAAGTAGTAGGCGTCAAGGTTCTCCGGCCCGCTTCCCCAAAAGTCACCGCCGCCCTGGCCCATGCGTGCGGCGTTGTTGACTACGATGTCTATGTGACCGTAGTCCCGTATCACAGCCTCAACTACGCTACGGACCTCGTCATCCTTTGTGACATCGAGCTTCATAGCGACTGCCTTACCTCCGAGGTCCCGAATCTCCTGAGCCGTCTGCTCGATCGAGCCAAGAGGATTGGCGGCCGACTCGTCGCTTCGCGCGCAGACCACCACATCAGCTCCCTCGTCAGCAAGACACATTGCGATGCCCCGACCGATCCCCCGGGAGCTCCCGGTCACAACGGCTACTTTGCCCTCAAGAGCGCTTCCCATATCTTCCATCCCTCCCCGGATTTGCTCGTTGGACGAACGGTACAATAGCCGTCAATTGGTCAACGCGCAACAGGCCACTTGACTCTCATGATAGGCTTACAAAACCCAAATCACCGGCGTTCAATTTCGAGAGAATTGTTGAATTTCAATACACGATAGGATGGGAGGAGTGACACAATGCTAGTTCAAAAATCGCTTAGTCTAGAAGAGGCAAACCGTGTAATCGAAGCGGTGATAGCAGCTGCTACCGAGAGGGGTTCTCAAATTGCCGTAGTCGTTGTTGACCAGCATGCGGACTTCATTGCTGGCTGTCGAATGGATGGTCGACCTTACCGGTTCATGAAGGCGGCATGGCGCAAGGCCTACAGTGCTGCCGCGTTTGACATGGATACCAATGGGATCATCAAGTTTTGGGACAGGCAGGCAGAAGAAGGACACAGGGGTCCAGCCGACTGGAACGACTCGATGCTGACTACTTTGCCCGGTGGCATGGCCATAACTAGCGGCGATAAGATGGTAGGCGGAATCGCTGTGGCCGGCGGCGGCAGCGGAGAAGGAAAGGGTGACTGGGACTACGCCCAGGCCGGATTCGAAGCGCTGGGCGTAGGATTCGCCCACTCGGATACAATGCACCGGTACGTACCGGAATACACGGACTAACTCCAACAGATATTGAACGAAAGGAGGGAAAACGGCATATGCTGAGCAAAGATGAGACAAAGCTCCTGTGCGAGACAGACGCAGGAACACCAATGGGGGAGCTCTTTCGCCGTTTCTGGATACCGGCGCTCATCTCTGAGGAGTTGCCGGAACCGGACTGTACTCCGGTGGCTATTAAGCTCTTTGGCGAGGACCTCATCGCCTTTCGTGACACAGACGGCAAAGTTGGGTTGATCTCGGCGTTCTGCCCCCACCGACATGCCCATCTTTTTTGGGGTCGTAATGAGGAATGCGGCCTTCGGTGCACTTACCATGGTTGGAAGTTTGACGTTGATGGCAACTGCGTCGATATGCCCAACGAGCCTGAGGAAAATAGGTTCCACGATAAGGTGAAAACCCAATCCTATCCGACTCGAGAGGCCGGGGCTTGTGTCTGGGCATACATGGGGCCAAAGGAACTGGAGCCAAAAGAGATTCCTCACCTAGAGTGGGCCAGGCTACCTGACAGCCACGTCCAGGTCACCAAGAGGCTCCAGGAGAACAACTGGGCCCAGGCCACAGAAGGAGGTATGGACTCTAGCCACATCTCCTACCTCCACAACATGGACATGGAAAACATTACCCCTAGCACCGCGGATAAGGCCCCATTTCTGCAGACTGCGATGAAGGAGTTTGGTTTCATTGAAGCTGCGCGACGCGTGCAGCCCGATGGCAAACACTACTGGCGTATCCGTCCAGTGATGGTACCATCCTTCATGATGATTCCCAGCAGCGATAAACCCGACCGCAACATTGGCGGCCACGTCTGGATACCGGTGGACGATACCCACTGCTGGGCGTACACGATGACGTGGAACGCTACCCGCCCCCTTACTCAAGAGGAGAGAGATAGGAACCTTGAAGGATTTGGTACCCACTGTGAGGTTGACAGGACCGCGACGCGTTGGGATTTGAACATCTCCAACGCTTGGAGCCCCATCCGCAATCTCGATAACAACTACATGATTGACCGATCGGAGCAAAAAACACACTCATTTACCGGCATCAAGGGAATTGGCGAACAGGACTGCTCAATCCAGGAGAGCATGGGGGGCATGTCTCCCCGTTGGGAAGAGCACCTGGGGACCTCTGACCGAGCCATCATCCTTTTTCGAAAGATGGTGATGGGCCTTGCTAGAGACCTCATGGAGGGTAGCGAACCAGAGCTGGCTCACGCTCCAGAGAAATTCAAAGTGCGTTCTACAGGTTTCACTATTGACCCGGAGCAGGACTGGGTAGCAGAAGCTGAAAAGCACATGGTCTCAACCGTTTAAACCAGAATCATCTAAAGCGGAACATAGTGGGTGTAGGAGGCTCTCTCGGTTGAGGGAGTCTCCTATGCGCTAGGGTAATCGAACCGGCTTGATACTAAATGCGATTTGGCGACGAGTGAGGAATTTTTCATGCCAATATTCATTGAAATCTTCGGAGACCAGTCTGTTAGTCCGCTGCCCGTAGCTCTCAGGTCCGGAGATATGGTGCGAGGATTTAGGATCGTGGGGACAGATCCCAATACAGGAGAACTAGGCAAAGACATCGGAACCCAACTCAAAAACGCTCACCAGAACATGAAACTCTCCATTGAGAGTGTTGGCGGAACAACTGCCAACATCGCCCAGGTCAGCATGTACTTTCAGGACTTCGGTCGTGACCGAGAAGCTATGAACCCGCCGTGGGTAGATGCCTTCCCGGATGAGAGCGACCGCCCCACGTACAAATTCCTGACAGCTAATCTGCCTGGAGATGAGCTGGTCTACATGGACTACTTTGCCGTGCTGAACCAACCCAGACAAGTATTGAATATCCCAGGCGTAGCCCACACGAACCCCATCCCTCTCGGTGTGAAGATGGGTCCCTACCTCTTCTCATCAAGAGTGTTGCCCTATGACCCGGGGACGGGAAAGCCCCCAGAGGGGGTTGAAGCCCAGGCGGAGCATCTGTTTAATAACGTTGAGGCGTTGCTAAAGACCGGCGGCATGTCCTGGTCAGATGTCAAACAGGGGCGCGCTTTCGTCGCCGATCTCGTAAACTTGCCGCTCGTAACCAGACGGTGGGAAAAGCTCTTCCCAGACGCTTCCAACCGCCCGGTATTGCACCCCCTCAAGTATGGAGGTGGTGCACTTCAGGTAATGCTGGAAATTATTGCTTCTGAGGACAACTAGACAGACTGAAAGGGGAGCGCCCATGGCCGCTGATATTAAGCAGTTCTTTGAAGTATATCCATCGCAGCCGCAGGCAACGATACCTATAGGTATCCGCATCAACGATATGGTCTTTGCTAACGGACTTGCTGGAATCGATCCCGTCACAGGGGAGCCCGCAGGCGACCTGGTGGCCCAGATGAGCAAGATCCTTGAGCATCTGCAACGGTTGATGGAGCGAGCTGGCGGCAGCATGGACAATATTGTCCGGTGCGCCGCATACGTCACTACAATGGCAGACCGGGAGCCTATCTACGAACCGTGGGAGGCCCTGTACCCGGACAAAGCAGACCGGCCTGCGCTGAAGGCGTTGCTGGCAGAACTCCCGGCTGGCCATTTGGTGCACCTTGACGCAGTGGGGATCATCGACGGGAAACGTGAGAGAATTGACCTCCCCAACATCTCCGCAAGAGACCCCGCTGTAAAAATGGGGAGCTGGTTCTTCACCTCCCGATGCCACGGCAACGACCAGACCACTGGCAAGATTGTTGAGGGTGGCCTGGAGGCTGAGACCAGGCAGACCTTCGATAATTTTGCGGCACTGGTCAAACGAGCTGGAGGGACAGAAGATAACATCGTACAAGTCAATATGTTTGGTCGGGATGATTCCTACAAGGAAGTCGCGCGCAAAGTCTTTGAAGAGCGGTTTCCTGATCCGGCAAAGCGGCCTTCCTGTCATCAGATGGTGAACGTAGTGTCAGATTCCATGCAGATTTCCATTGAAATGATGGCAGCCCTTTAAAGCGCTGCTTACTAGGGGATTGGAGGAAGATCATGGCGACTGGTGAATTGTTTGAAGAGTTGTACCTCTGTCTGGAGAAGAACTCCAAGCCGGCAGGCGTTCGGCTTGACTCCTTTGTATTTGCACCTAATCTGGCGCCTGTAGACCCTTGCACGGGAGCCATCAAGGGGAAGGATCTGGACGGTCAGATCGCGGCGACATTTGAGGCGATTGATGCCTTTCTGAAGTCGGCCGGCCTTGGGCATGACAATCTGACGCGCGTAACCTTCTTCATGACCGATTTGACAGATCGAAAGAAGTTGAACCCCCCGTGGGAGAAGTGGTTCCCCAACCCCAACGATAGGCCACCCCATAAGTATGTGCCTACGTCCTTGCCCGAGGGGCTTCTGGTCAGTGCTCAAGTCATGGCCTTGGCCGACGCTCCAAACCGTAGAGTGCTAGAGGTTGAGGGCCTGGTTCACCAGGATCCGATGTCCATGGGAGCTATGACGGGCAACCTGATCACCACCTCCCGGATATTTGCTGGTCAGCGCAGCGAGGATGTTAGTCAGCATACGGCAAATGTTTTTGAGAGCGTTAGCGCTCTTCTCAAGGACGCTGGGGCGCAGTACCGCAACCTCACGCAGGTAACTGCCTTCATTGGCGAACCGAAATTCGAAGCCATAGTGGAAAAAGAGTTTGAGAGACTGGCGGGCACTGGAAAGGACGCACCGGTGCTGAACGTCCTGGAGACCGATCTGGGGGGCAATGGATTTCCCAGAATCGAAATCCTGGGACTCATGTAATTTGGGAGCGATATGGTGACGCACCAGCACCACCCAAAACTCCGTTAAATAGCTAGTTTGGTACCCCCCTCACTAGGAAATAAGCCCCTCCGTTTACGGAGGGGCTTATTTAGGTATGCATGTCGATAGAATTTTAGCGATTGATTTCTACCAGGGGACTCGAATCGTTAGGAAGTGAGGCCTACGGCGACATTCGCAAAGAGGATGAACTCGACAAGGAGCCCAGGGCGCTGGTTGCCTTATTGTGCTGGACGCATTGATGAGAACCCAAAGAAACCTTTGGTCAAATCCTTAACCTTGAAATCCTTAAGCCTTAGCTCAACCACAATCTTCAATTCGTCCATTGTGTTACCCATCTTCACCGCACGATAAAATTCTAGGGCCAATCGACAGTTGTCTGTGTTCTTAGCTTGTGTTCCAAGGTGAATCTAATTGGGTCAATTGCGTCTACGTGATTAGAATGACAACAATGTTCTAGCCGAGGTGGCTTGCTCCGTCAGGGAATTTGGGTGCAGGGCGAGCCCCGCTCAACTCCGGTAGAGCTTGGTTTCCGGGTAGAAGTCAGTCCAGGCAAACCAAAAGGTGTAGGTGGTGGGAAGTCGCTTGAGCACGGTGCCCGCTAGCTCCCCCGATATACCAATGCCCGTGAGCGGCTCCCACGTTGTGCCGGTTTGATTATCAACTAACTCCTGGCCTCCCTCGCTGGTGACTTTGGTTGTGAACGTCAGCCCTCGACCGTTTACCGTGCGCTCGAATGCGGCGGCGGTCTTGCCGGAAGGGTCGCCGATGACGACGATGGACAGCCCGCCGACAACGTCGTTGACCACGCCATCGATCTGCAGCAAAACGAGGGGGAACGCTTTAGTATCGCCGTTCTCAGTCACGCCCAGCACAAGCTCCTTGCGTCCTAACTGCTTGTCACTGTTGAACTCGCCAAGGATGCCGGCGCTACCCCGGTTGTAGTAACCGGCGTAGTTATCTCTGCTGGGCGTTGAACCGGTGAACAACGCGGTGGTGTCGGGATGAAGGTCACGCCAGGTACCCCAGTCGGTCTGTAACGCTGCCACCAAATCGAGTCGAGTGCCTGTCAGCGGGCCATCCACACCAAGGGAGAGGAACTGGCTCCACAACGTTTCCGCCTGGTGGTCGTGCATCACAGGGCGTTCATGATGAGCTTGCCGGACACGCCGAAGGTAAGCTCTTGGTCGCCGAGTTCTCTGGCATACACGATCCCGGTAAAGCAGAGTGGTCACCAGGTGACGGCTATGGGTTGCCCTCCAAGCACATCGTTTGCGATCTCATGTCGGCTGAGCAACGCCAGCGAGTACGCTCGATGTTCGCCGCTGATGGACACGCCGAGCACCTGCGAGGACGGAGCCAACCAATCGTCGGCCTGCTCAGCGGAGATTTGGCCCGGGTTCAGAATTGCGGAGATGCCATCGCGAGGGATGACGGTCACGATCTCCAACTCCAATGGTGGTTGTTGGAACCTGTCCTCCGGAGTGACAAAGAGCGTTTCCTTTGGACGGAAGAAGTTGAACACGCCGTTGAGGGAATCCGGCCTGAACAGGGCCAACAGGAGCACGAGCACCAGCCCCGCCACCATGCTCCACATTGCCAGACGGAGGATGGCGCCGATTGGCAGGTTGATCGATGGTGCTCTCTGAGATGACGGTGTTCGCTGGTCGTTC
>JAPYRQ010000021.1:17912-31060 GCA_029936935.1 Dehalococcoidia bacterium
CGCTGGTTCCCGCTGGTTGTTGTTGTTGGTTGTTTACCTTATCTACGTGGTTTGACGCAAAAGAAGATTTACAGGTGCAGAAGGTGCCTCTATCATTCATCGGGTTCTGGTCTGAAGCGTCCGTGGAAGAAAGCCCAACTGCGGCCTCGGGTCCTTCGTCGATACGCTTCACAGAATGACAGATTAGGTGGGAGCAGATATGGCAGGCTGGTTCGTCTTAACGTTGGGAGCACTGAGCCTTTGGGGGCTATGGGGCTTCTTTGCCAAGCTTGGCAGCGACAACCTTACGCCTAAAAGTGCAGCAGTCATGCAGGGCATGGGCGCAGCGGCAGTCGCATTCATTGTCCTGGCGTTCATGCGGTTCAAGCCGGACTGGGACGCAGGCGGCAGCACCGCAGCCTTTTTCGCAGGCGTGTCCCTCATGGCGGGGATCATCGCCTTCGTCTTCGCCCTGAGCCACGGGGGCAAGGCATCTATCGTGGTGCCAATGACGGCCATGTACCCGGTGGTGACCATCGCGCTGAGTGTTGGCATCTTGAAGGAACAGATAACGCCCACCACAGGGGTGGGCGTCGTCTTTGCGATGATTGCTGTGTTCCTGCTATCGAAGTAGATGTCCTACGACTTTACCCCGAACCCCACGCCAGACCCCGACGAGCGGGTTTCCCACTTGCCTGCGTCCACCGCTGTTAGGAAATCGGAGATGCTGCGGTTGAACACCTCAGGCTCCTCCAGGTTCACTGCGTGGCCGGTCTGCGGAACAACCACAAGTCCTGATCGAGGGATGTTGCGTTTCATGAACAACGCTGGCTCAAGGCACGGGTCGTCCTCGTCGCCAAGGATGATGAGCGTGGGGACTTGCATTGCTTGAAGCTCGGTTTCCAGGGACATCACGGATGGTCGACGGGCCTGGTATCCCCGGAGCGTGAGTGCTTTTCCTTGCGCCGAGTGATCCGAGAACAACCGGGCGAACTCCGCCCACCCAGTGGGGTCTTTTTGCTTGAACCGAGCGCGAGTGGGCCCCGTGAGGTAATTTGCCAGCCCAGCCGTGCCGTCAGATTCCAGCTGCGCTGCGTACGCCTCCGACTGCTGCTTGAACATCGCGGAGTCGGTGCTGCCGGTGCCTGCCCCTGCGACGATGAGGGACTTGGCCATCTCCGGGTGTCGCAGTCCGAAGAAGAGTGTCATGTTGCCGCCCATGGACAGCCCGGCGATGTGCGCCTGCTTGATGCCCAGGTGCTTCAGGAGCAGATAAAGGTCTTCCACAACCTGCTCCTGTGAGTAGTCGTCCAGCTTGTCGGGCACGTCCGAGGGCGGGTAGCCCCTGGCGTTGTAGGTGATGACGCGATAACGCCGTGAGAAGTAGCTAACCTGGGCCTTCCAACTCTCTGTGTTCCCAGCAAGCTCGTGCGCGAATACCAGGGGGAAGCCCTCTCCTGTCTCTTCGTAATAGATGCCTACGCCGTTCAGGTCTACCTTGGGCATGATTCAGCCTCCGTTTGTTCGTTTATGTGGGTTATCGCAGTATCTCGCCCGGCAGGTCTATGACCTCATCCGCCAGGGTCTTCAGGATACCTAGCCCGGACTTATGGTCCTTGGTGGCTTCAAGGTCGCCGGAATACCAATCGAGCAGGACGTGTTCTGCGCCCATGGCCTCAAGCTCCTTGAGGTCGTTGCGCATCTGCTCGATGGTGCCCTGGCCCGGAAGGCGGGCATCGCCTGTGTATGTCGTTTCCTGAATGTTCATGCGGATGCGAGGGCAAAGGGCTGGGACTGGAAGCCCCTCGGCCTTTGCTAGTTCTTCTACTTTGGGTATACCCTCAGACTTCAGCCACTCCAGCGTGAAGCGGTTGGGGTGCCATGCGTCACCGAACTTGATGGCACGTCGTATGGCTGCATCGCTCCTGCCGCCGATCCAGATGGGAGGGTGTGGCGACTGCGCAGGTTTCATGCCGGCAACATCGGCGAAGGACACAAAAGTTCCTTCATATGCCGCCATGTCGCTTGTCCAGAGGGTCTTGATGGCCGCCAGGTAATCGTTGGTCATGGCACCGCGCTTGTTGAAGGGGATGCCAAGTGTATCGAACTCGCTCTGGATAGCGCCCACGCCCACGCCGAAGATGAAGCGACCGCCGCTAAGCTGATCGAGGTTCGCTCCGAGTCGAGCCACCTGCATGGGGCTCCGATACGGCAGGACGATAACAGTGGTGCCAAGCTTGATGCGCTTCGTCTGCCCGGCCAGCCATGACAGCGTGGTGAAGGGGTCGTAGAAGGGCTCCGGGTAGTTCTGCGCAACGCCGGGTGTGATGGTGATGTGATCAGAGATCATGATGGAGTGGTAGCCCAACTCCTCGGCAGTCTCAGCCCATCGAGATAAAGACGCCGGGGTGACGCCGGGGCCGAAGTTCAGAAGGTTTACGCCTACTTGCATGCTTGTCGTCCTTGATTGGTGTAGCCCTTGGTGGCTTGGGGAAACGTAGCCTTGAGTGATTGCCGTGTCAAGGCTCTGGACAAGGATACACCGCGCCTATAGAGAGCGCTCAGAACGTTCTAGGCAGGTATTTATGGCCTTCTACTCCAGCCCACCGTGCGATGTGGGGGTGCTTGAATCAGGGGAGTTCGCCAAGGCATGCACACCGCCCACAGGTCGATGGGTGCTGGCCGCGACCATCCTAGGCTCCAGCCTTGCCTTCATTGATGGGACAGCCGTGTCCGTGGCCCTTCCGGTGATGCAAAAGGACCTGGGCGCAAGCGTCACGCAGATACAGTGGGTTGTAGAGGCCTATGCCCTTTTCCTGGCGGCGTTGCTGCTGGTGGGCGGTGCTATGGGAGACCGGATTGGCCGCAAACGGGTGTTCGGCATCGGCATCGGCTTGTTTGCTCTCGCATCCATCTGGGGTGGACTCGCACCCACCGCGGGGCAACTCATCATCGCCAGGGCGTTGCAAAGGGTGGGCGGAGTCATGATGGTACCGGCCAGCCTGGCTATTATCAGCACATCCTTCTCCGACGATGACCGTGGCAGGGCTATCGGTACGTGGTCCGGGTTCACAGCCATCACCGCGGCCATCGGCCCCGTGCTCGGAGGTTGGCTGGTCACGAACTTATCGTGGCGATGGGTGTTCTTCATCAACATCCCCATAGCCATCATCGTGTTGATGATATTGGTGTGGAAGATTGATGAGAGCAAGAACGAATCGGCGCAGGGCCCCATCGACTGGCTTGGTGCATTGATGAGCACGCTGGGCCTGACGGGGTTGGTCTTCGGCTTGGTGGAGTCCGGAAACCTGGGGTTCAGCCACCCTGGAGTCGTTGCCTCGCTGGTTGTGGGAGTCGCAGCGTTGGTGGGGTTCGTGTGGCTGGAGACGCGTATCGCCAACCCCATGATGGACCTCAAGGTGTTCAAGTCTAAGAGCTTCAGTGGCGCAAACATCCTGACGTTCCTGTTGCACGGAGCACTAGGCGGGTCGCTGTTCTTCCTGCCCTTCAACATGATCCAGGTGCAGGGCTACTCGGCCACAGAGGCTGGTGCGGCCTGGCTGCCTTTCATCATCATCATCGCCGTGCTGTCGCGCTGGGCCGGGGGGCTCATCACGAAGTTCGGCCCCAAACTGCCATTGGTGGTTGGCCCGGCCATATCTTCAGTGGGGTTCCTGCTGTTCATGTTGCCGGGCATAGGCGGTAGCTACTGGACGACGTTCTTCCCCGCCATACTCGTCCTTGGCCTGGGGATGGCCATCAGTGTGGCCCCGCTGGTCACGGTGGTCATGGGTTCTGTAGACCAGGAGTACGCCGGGTTGGCCTCTGGGGTGAACAATGCCATTTCCCGTACAGTATCGCTGCTGGCCTTGGCGGTCTTCGGCGTTGCGCTGCTGGCGATATTCAACACCGCGCTCGACAACAAGCTCGACGCCATCGATGTGCCGCCCGCCGTCGAACTTGCGCTGGAAGAACAACGCGAGAACCTGGCCGGTGCCGAAGTGCCTGCGAGCATAGACCCCACGTTGGCACGCTCGCTGGAACGCGCTATAGACGAAGCGTTCGTGGAGAGCTTCCGTTGGGTGATGTTCATTGGAGCCATCCTTGCGTTACTCTCCTCGGTTGTTGCGATGTTCACCATAGGAAACCCGCGTAAACCCGAGCCTGCGCCGTCAGGTGGAGTGCCCCAGGCTGCGTGACCGTGCGCTGTAGGGTATGCTAACGCCAGCATCGCAAGGAGCACGGGTTGTCGACAACTCCCATATCTGACACATCGCCTCGGTTCTTCTACGGCTGGATCATGGTCATCGTGGCCTGCGTCAAAGGCTCCTTCAACGTTGGCAGCGCGGTCTTTGCCACCAGCCTTTTCCTGGCACCCATGCATGAGGATCTGGGCTGGAGTCGCACATTGATTTTTGGTGCTCTTGCTGTACGCACAATAGGTGGCGGGATGTTGAGCCCGCTCGTAGGGCCTATCGGCGACCATCCCTGGGCCCCACGGATTGCACTACCCATTGGATCAATCATATTTGGGGTGTCCTTCATATTAGTTAAATGGGCGGATACTCCCCTTGAGTACTATTTGACGTATGGAGGGCTAGGCGCGATTGGGTTGGCACTGACCAGCAATCCAATCCTGGAAGGTGTGGTACTGAAGTGGTTTGTCCGGAAGCGCGCCTCAGCCATCACCTGGATGTCTATCGGCGCACCCACGGGCGTGATGATCTTCCCTCCGGTTTTAGCGTTCCTCATCAGCGCTGCAGGGTGGAGGGACGCCTGGCTCTGGATGGGCATTGGTACGATTGCGGTAATGTTGCCGCTCTCCCTACTGGTACGCACCTCGCCTGCGGCCATGGGTCTTTTGCCGGATGGGGATAGGCCCGGCGACTCTGAGCGGGTTTCCTCTGCGAGAGACAGGGCTATTACCAATGAGCGTAGCTTCACCAGACGGGAAGCGTTGCATAGCAAGAGCTTTTGGTTGTTGTGCTTAGGGTTGGTCCTGGCCGTCATAGGCTTGCCGGGGTACCAGGCTCACTGGGTACCCTATTTCGAAGATATTGAGTTCAGTCGAGGGATGGCAACCTCCGCCCTGGCGGTGTTCGGGATGTTCTCCATTGCCGCACGGCTTGTTTGGGGTTACCTCTCAGCACGCCATGACATCAAAGCGCTCATGGTGGTTCAGGCGGCTCTGGCTGCGATGGGCATCGTTTTCATCCTAACTGTACAGAACAACTTCATGCTCTTCGCCTGGGCGGTGTACCAGGGTTTGACTCTGGCGGTGTTCTTCCAACTCCAGGCGTTGTTGGTGGTAACTTACTTCGGCAGGGCACACATCGGTGCCATCCGGGGTGTGATGTTCCCCTTCATCACCCTGGGTTCAGCCTCCGGGCCCATGATCATTGGGGCGCTTCGAGACTGGCTAGGCTCGTACAACATACCGTTTACTATGGTGATCATCACGTGGATACTGGCAGGGGTTGTGATATATATGGCCAAACCGCCTAAAGTAGAAAGCACGGAGGCGGTTGCATGATTACACCTGAACCCGCTTCATACATCCTGGTGACCGATGCGAGGCAGCTCGCGGAGATTTGCCAGACGTTGATGAAGGCGTCCCGCATTGCGGTGGACACCGAGGCCGACAGCATGCACCACTACCCGGAGAAGGTGTGTCTGGTGCAAATTGCCACCGAGGAGCAGGCCTACCTCATCGACCCGCTGGCTATCCATGACCTCTCCTCTCTTGCGCCTGTATTGGCCAACCCGAACATCCAAAAACTCCTGCATGGAGCCGATTACGATGTGCGAGGGATGAACCGCGACTACGACATGGTGTTTAAGAACCTCTTCGATACTCATCTTGCGGCGCGAGTGTTGGGCTTGGAGCGTCTGGGCCTCGCCGGGCTGCTGGAGGATGTCCTCGAAATCGAGATACTCAAGGACAAACGTATCCAACGGCAAGACTGGTCCAAACGACCCCTGGAAGAGGATGCATTGAGCTACGCTGTGGGGGACGTTGTGTATTTGTTTGCCCTTCAGGACGCCATCGAGGAGAAGCTGCAGGAACTTGGGCGATCTGCATGGTCTGTTGAGGAGTGCGAGCGTCAGGCCGAAATTCGCTACATCCCGCCGGACCCGGTTGCTGCGGTGTTTGGCATGAAGGAGAGCCGTGGGATGGACGGAACCGCTCTGGCGGTGTTGAGCGCGCTGTACGATTTCAGGGATTTACAGGCACGACGATTGGACAGACCCCCGGCCTACATCCTCTCTGCTACGGTGATGGCTGCGATTGCTGTGACGCCGGGCGCGCCGCTTGAGAAGGTTCTAGGGCTCAGCGTGGGCACAGCACGCCGGTTTGGCAGAGGGATTCAGTCGGCGGTCAGAAAGGGCATCGATGGCCCCCCGTTGCAACGACCAGCTCCACAGTTCCCGCCGCGAGCCAGGCCGTCCAACGCGCAGGTGAAGCGACTGGCGAACTTGAAGGTCTGGCGTACCAACGAGGCAAAGACGTTGGGGTTCGACCCATCGATGGTGTGGCCAATGCGAAGCTTGGAACGCCTCGCCAGAGAGCCGGGCACTCTGACGGACGAGCAGTTCTCAGCCGAGGTTCGTGACTGGCAACGTGAGCAGTTCAGCGAGTCCCTTCGGACGGCTCTGGTCTCCAATAACCCCGGGTCTTAGAGCTTCGCCGCCCTGGGTACCAGCTCTGTGCCGAGATACTCGATGAAGTCATCGTCGGCAAAGTCCAGGTGTTGGAACATAACCTCGCCCAGCCCCAACTCCGCCAATGCGCCCAACCGATCAATGACCTCATCCGTACTACCGACAATCATGCCGCGTTCCCGACCTGCGTCAAGGAGTTCGGCTGATGTGGCGGAGGCGTCTTTCTTCAGGAACCATCGCAGGTGGTCAGCTGAGCCATCAATGTGTGGCCCCAGAATGCCGAAGGTCATCATGGAGCGTTTGATGGTCGAGGGGTCTCTGCCCACAGCCTCGCAGTGCTCTGCCAGCACCTCCACCTTATGGGCGTACGCTTCCGGCGGCATGCTGATGCCGTTCCACTCGTTGGCGTACTGGGCAACCAGCCGCAGCGTCCGCTTCTCGCCACCGCCACCAATGAGCAATGTTGGTCGACCTTCGGGCGGCTTGGGTAGGCAATCGGCTTCTTCCAGGGTGTAATACTTCCCATTGTAGGAAGCTGGTCCTGTCCCCCAAAGGCCTTTCATCACATGGATCGCTTCTTCAAGTCGATTCAGCCGCTCGCCCACGGCAGGGAAGTTGATGCCGTACGCCTTATGCTCCTCTTCGTTCCAACCTCCACCGAGTCCCAGCACGAATCGACCGTTGCTGAGCTGATCGATCTGTGCCGCCATTCGGCCCACGTTTGCAGGCGGACGGAAGGTGACCGGCGTGACCAGTGGGCCGAACCGGATGCGGTTTGTCTGAAGCGACGCCATGACGAAGGAGAGGTATGGCTCAAGGGACTCCTGCTGCTCACCAATGAAGAAGTGGTCAGAGCGGAACACCCCTGCCAGGCCTGCAGCCTCTGACTTCGCCAGGATGTTGCTCCATTTGTCCCAGGTCAGTCCGTTCTGACCCTCTACCATCAAGCTGATGTCCATGGGTGCTCCTTATTGTGTATGGGGTTACTTGAACCCTCGAATCAGCGTTACTCCGCCAAGGAGCATGAGAACCCCGGCTCCTCGAAGTGCGTCAACTCTGCGTACCTGCCCGGCGAATGCACCGAAGTGGTCCAGGGCGATGCCGCCGGTAAGCTGCCCGGTGATGATTGCGCTGAGGAAGAGGCCCACGCCGATGCGAGGCCAGGACGAGGTAAAGCGATTGTCTCACGGTGTTGTTTCCTCTATGTGTCGGACAGAAATATTGACATAACGATGGCTCCCAGCGATTCGAGTCGGAGGCCATTTTGTTTCGTCAGAGCGCGCTCAGTGTAGCTGCCGCGACAAGGGTTGTCACGGCTGGGAACCGATGGAGCAGTGACCGCGTCAATTCAGCAGGGAGAACAGCCCGGAGTGGCATGAATCAAGGAGGGGAACCATGTTGGCAAGACTACCTGGCGGCAGCGATACCACAAGCAAAGAGGATGGAAGAGGCGAGGGTAGTTAGCATCGACCCGGTCGTGGCAGTCCTAGCGCGCGTCACAGCATGGCAGGAGAGTTACTAAAACGATTCTCTTAAAGCAAAGAGCCACCGCCAGATTCAATCCAGCAATGGTTCCGTGACTTCAAATGAGTTTGGATATGAGGTTTAGGTCTTGGTACCGACTTTCTCGCCGGCATCAATGTATGCCTCGCCGATGTTGGAGCATTTTTCCACTTTTCCATCAAATCGGACCTGGTATTCGATAAGGCGGCCACCTTCCCAGACCTCAATGATCTCCGCCTTGCCCTTTGGCCCCTCAACTACCGCTACTTGTTCGTCTGCCATTGCTCGTTCTCCTGTTCGGAATCTTATACGGTAACGGAACCCGCTACGTTCTTTTCCTTGGACATGGACCTTGCCTTTTCCACAGCCTCGTCCAGTGTGCCTTCCGCGGTACTGAACCTGGTTCGGTGGTAGGAATACACTGCCGGTCGGAACGGCTCCTGCGGCTCGGTGCCCTCTGCCATGTCTCGGGCCACCTTCAACAGCTTCCTGCGCACCGCGATGATTGCGAAGTCGGAGCTTGTGAGATGCTCCAAGGTTCGGTCTGCGATGGAGCCCCACTGGTCTTCCATCATGGCGATGTCCTGCAGCGGGAAGCACTGTATGCCGGAATAGGAGAAGTACTTCTGCGTTACTCGATTGATGTTGTAGTGGTTGTGGACATTGTCCTTTGGTGTGTACGTCCCTGGAATCATCTCAGGGAAAAACCAGCCATCAGTCTTGTAGGCCTCAATCTCGCTGGTGGGAATGGGCTTGTAGGCCCAGCGCACTCGGTAGAAGTACAGGCTGTTGTTGTCGATGGGCACCCGAATGTTCGTCGAGTAGGTGGTAGTTCCCACTGTGGTACCTGCAGTTGGGAATATGGGCATCATCCACGGGGCAACATTCACAGTCTTGGTCCCATCCTCCTTTTCACCCTTCTGGATAAACAGAAGGCCTGAGTCCGAGTCCTCTACCGTGCCCCAACCGTCCCTATCGGCCTCGGTCACACGTCGATTGCCAACGCCGACGGGAAACTCCTCATCAGTTGGCGTTGTGCGGACCTTGGCTGGGTCTATGAACCGAGTCTGTGGGCCCTGAATGACCCCGGTGTCCAACACCGTGTGGAGGAAGGGTACATGGCCGGGATCGTAGTCGCCTTCCATGGCCTGGAGGTAGTTGCACTCCAGCTTGAATTTACTGACATAAAGGTGGTTCTCTTCCATCTTGCACCACTCGAACTCCGGGAATGGTGGCTTGCTCTCCTCAGGCCCCATGTAGGTCCAGATGAGGCTGCCAGCTTCAACACAAGGGTAAGACTGGATCTTAATCTTGCTCCTGAAGGCATCACCCTCGGGTGCGTTGGGCATGTCCGTGCAGTTGCCGTCAACATCGAACTTCCACCCGTGATACACGCAGCGGAGTCCGCATTCCTCGTTGCGACCGTAGAACATCGGCGCTCCACGATGGGGGCAGTACTTGTCGATGAGACCGACCTTGCCATCTGTGTCGCGGAAGATGACGAGATGCTCTCCCAAGAGAGTGATCTCCACCGGCTCGCAGTCCGGGCCTGGCAGTTCCTCTGAAAGAACCGCAGGAATCCAGAAGCGTCGGAACACTTCTCCCATGGGTGAGCCTTTTTCCACATTCGTCAGTAACTCGTTGTCCTCTCGTGTCAGCACGCCTCCACCTCGTTTATTAGACTTGGGCACTCGGAACTTAGGATGGAGTATGGGTATTGCAGGGAAACGGGGGTAGGGCCATTAGCCCTCAGGTGAGTTGTCCATTCTGCCCCTAGATGACCGTTTGGCCCAAATCGCTATAGACTAACGAAAAACATCTTTAGCAACTAGGTAAGACCTGACATATAATGTAGCGCGTTCAGGCAGGTTGGACTCCTCGAAATTTGGATTTGAAGGAAGAGCGATATGTACGTTGTCAGACGAGTGTTCAAGGTCAAACCGGGCACTACTCATAAAGCAGCTAAGGTCATTGCACAATTGGCGAAAGCATACGAGAAGATTGGGCGTTCACCCACCAGGGTCTATTGGAGCGGTTACACCGTGCCAGGCCCAAGCAACACTGTGTACATGGACTGGACTGAAGAAACCCTTGGATCCCCCTATGACGAAGCTGCGAGCGAACCCGAGGGGGTTGGCGAGTTGTACAAAGAGCTCCATGATCTCCAAGAAGAGACTTATATAGAGTTCTACGAGATGCCCCAACCGTAAACCCCTTTCATTGACCCCTGGTATATCATGCCTGCTGGAGGATTATTGAATGAACACTGTTAAAGACCTTGTGAAGTCTGGAAAGACCGTTGTAGGAACACCGACGACCGCTAACGCAGATACCGCGATGTTGGCAAATGCTGGATTTGATTTCCTGCTGTTTGATACCCAGCACGCGCCTGTGGAGCCCAAGCAGTTGATCCCCGCCATTCAAGCGATGCGCGGGACAGCAGCGGCTCCAATTGTCCGCGTCAGCGCGATTCGTGCAGACCTGATCTGCTTCGCCCTAGACGCCGGTGCCAGAGGCATCATTGTTCCTATGGTCAACACCAAAGAAGAGGCCGAATACCTGGTGAGGAGTTGCAGGTATTCCCCTATGGGTGACCGCAGCAACTCAGGTGTCCGTGGTGAATGGGGTGACACCAAAGACTATCGTGGTTATCTGGATATGGTGAATGAGGAGGTTTTGATCATCCCCATGATCGAGACCCAACAAGCCCTAGACAATATCGATGAGATTCTCAGTGTGCCAGGGTTGGACGTACTCCTGGTCGGCCCATCAGACTTCTCCATCGAACTTAATACGCCACTCGATTACGCCAACGAGGAGTACCAAAAGGGGTTGGACAAGGTGGCAGCCGCCTGCAAGCGACACGGAGTGGTTCCGGGCATGTACTTCATCCCGCCCGGCATGGACCCCAACTTCTACGTGGACAAGGGGTTCAAGTTCTTCACCATGCCTTGGGGTCTATGGGCAGCAAAAGGCATCAAGGGTGAGTTGGCTGGCATAAAGAGGTAAAATTCCTCAACAGGCATTAGGCAACAATAAGGGCCAGTACTTGTGCTGGCCCTTATTGTTGTGAAGTATGGGCTGTTGCTCAGTAGCAAATTAAATTGTTTAAGCGAGGTGTGTTCTGGCATCTGAATTGACCCTTAGCGTCGTTGACCAATCACCCATGCGCCACGGGGAGTCGGGCGCTAACGCGTTACGGGATACCGTGGAGTTGGCCAAGGCCACTGAGGCGCTGGGCTACGCTCGATATTGGGTGGCGGAGCACCACAGCACAGGGACGTACGCTGGTACAAGCCCCGAGATACTGGTTGGTCAGATCCTCGCAAACACCTCTCGCATACGGGTGGGCAGTGGCGGAGTGATGCTGACCCACTACTCGGCAATGAAGGTTGCTGAGCAGTTCAGGATGCTGGACTCGTTCTACCCGGGGCGAGTGGATCTGGGTATTGGCCGCGCGCCCGGCAGTGATCAGCTCACGATGCATGCACTGGCCTACCCCAAGCGGCAGGTGGAGGTTGAGACGTTCCCCCAGCAGGTGGTGGACGTGGTGGGATACCTGCACAACGGACTTCAGGCGGAACATCCATTTGTGTCGCTGAAAGTGTCCCCCGGCTTGAAGCCTGAAACCGCACCCGAAATTTGGTTGCTGGGGTCTTCCGACTATTCGGCTCGACTGGCGGCACAGCTGGGCCTGCCGTTTGCGTTCGCCGATTTCTTTGGCACGACGAGCGGGCATGGTCCCACAGTTGCCGAGCTTTATCGACGAGAGTTTCAGCCATCTGAGCTGTGTGAGAAGCCTCGCGTGAATGTGACCGTACAGGCAATCTGTGCGCCCACCACGGAGGAGGCCGAGCGAGTGGCAGCCAGCCGGAATTTCAATCGCGCTCGGCGAGTGCTGGGAATCCAGGGCCAGGAGATCGGCGATGGTGTTTTGCCCCCTGAAGAGGCCGCTGCAATTCCGTTACCGGAGGCCGTGCGGGCACACGTTCAGTCGTACGTGGACGGGTGTATAGACGGCAACCCTGAACAGGTGAAGGCGGGGATACTGGAGGCGGCTGAGCGATACGAGACCACGGATGTTGGGGTAGTGTCCATCACCTATTCGCTGGCGGACCGTATCCGTTCTTACGAACTGGTGGCGAAGGCGTTCGGGTTGGTTCAATAGGCGTTACCCTGGGGCTCGAGTCCGAGGTAGAACTGACCAGCGGTCTCGTAGTGTTCAAACCGCCCTTGCAACTGCTGCGTGATGGCATGGGCATCCTGGAATTTCCTCTGAATCGGTTGATTCTCGAAGATTGAAGTCGCACCAAACACTGAATAGGCAATGTCCACAACCTCGGCTGCCTTTCTGATGGCCCAAGTACTTGCGAGCCTTAGACCGATGCGGTCCGCCAGACGCAGTTCGTCGTGCGCGCAGGCATGCTCCCACAGTGTTCTGGCCTGGGCTTTGAGATAGGCGTCGGAAGAACCCCACAACGCTTCCGCGGCTCCGATGTCCCGCTGTGTCTGCACCTGATCGCGGAGTAGTGCTTGTTCTTGGGGGGTCTTGGCCAGCGATGTCTTGATAGCCTCGTCCAGAGCGGAACGCGCTACTCCCAGCGCCACCGAAGCAAACCCGGCACCGAAAATCAGCCTGCGGTTAATCAGGTACAAGGGCCCCTTCTCTCTACGGAAGGCCTGGGCTTCAATCCAAGTGCGATGGGTTGGGACGAAAAGGTTGTTCGCCTCAAAACTAAAGCTGCCAGTCCCTCGGAGGCCGCCGACTTGCCACGAGTCAATCCATTCAACGTCTGCGTGGGGCATGATGAGGCTGAGTATCTGGTCATCATGCTTACCGATCGCCACCACCCAGGTTGAGTGACGTGAGCCGCTGCTGAAGTTCCAACGACCTGTGATCGAGTAGCCTCCCTCGACTGCCTCAATCGATGCGTGCTGTGGAGGGCCGTTGCTGAGGATAGTACCGGTATCGGCCCATATCTCCTTCGCCAACGACTCTGACA
>JAPYRQ010000087.1 GCA_029936935.1 Dehalococcoidia bacterium
CGACGGGAGCCTGAGCGCATGCGCCCAAGCAGGTGTTGTATTTCAGCGTTACATTGCCATCGGGTGTGTCCCCCTCGCCGCTCATTCCCAGGGAGTTCTGCACTCGCTCAACGAGGCTTTGCGCCCCCAAAAGGTGGCATGTCGGCCCCCAGCACACTTCAACGATGTGTCTGCCGGGAGGGGTGAACCGGAAGTTGGTGTAGAAAGTGGCTACCGCCCAGACGTCATTGACGGTGACGCTCTCACGGGTAGCTACCTCATCAATGGCCTGGGGAGGGATGTAGCCGAACTCCTCCTCAATAGCGAGGAGGGAGGAAAGCACGGTGACGGTGGGCTGGGGCTGCGCCGTAATGGCACTCACCACTCTCGCCCGTAAGGTATCAGCTGCTTCTACCACGTCTTCTACTGGCCACCCTCTGTGAAATTCTGCACCAGATACGTGAATTCTATCACCATCCCGCCTGTCGGGACACCCCAGTAGTATGTATTTGTGGTTGGTTCTTCTTAACAGGGCAAAAGCCCTGCTTGCGTAGAGACGACCGGCTAGCGCATCATGCTGGAGATTCCATGCTGGGGTGGTGTCGTATCACCGGTGCAGATATCGCAAGCGATATACATCTGAACCAATCAGGCGGCACCTCATACAATAAGCCAGTCACGGTACCAATACATTCTCTCAGGGGCGTGCATTCTATGACTTTCATTCCAATCAGCGACTACGGACTTATCGGCAACTGCCATGGCGCGGCCCTTGTGGGCAAGAACGGTTCCATCGATTGGTGTTGTATCCCTCGGTTCGATTCACCGAGCATCTTCGCAGGCATCCTGGACGACGAGAACGGTGGGCACTTTGCCATCTCACCCCAGGGCGAGTGGTCGTCAACACACCGGTACATCAGCGACACCAACGTGCTTGAAACGCGCTTCGAGACGGCCGACGGCGTCGTGATCGTCACAGACTGCATGCCGCTGTTCGAAAGCGCAACCGACCCCTCGGGGCTGACGGTTCGGCATCAGATCATCCGCATGGTGCGATGCGCCAAAGGCAAGATGACGATGGATGTTGCCTACCAGCCAATGCCGGATTACGGCAGAGCTGATGCATCGCTCACAACAGAAGATGGCCTGATTGTAACCACGTGGGACGACAAACAATGGAAGTTGACCACGCCGATAGCGTTGGCTGTCTCCGTCAATGCAGCAAACGGCGCGTTGGAACTGGCGGAGGGCGACGAAGTCGCGTTCGTACTGAGCTACAGCGATAGCGAGAACCCCAAGGCTTCTGCAAAAGACCCCAGCGATATGGTGATGAACACCGCGTTCTTCGGCCAGGCCTTTGCCTACGACATCCAGTGCGTGGACGAGTGGCATGACGCTGTAGTCCGTTCTGCGCTGGCATTGCTGGCGATGACCTACTTCCCAACAGGCGGGATCGTTGCCGCACCCACCACATCGCTGCCGGAGGAGATCGGCGGCATCCGCAACTGGGACTACCGCTACACCTGGCTCAGAGACGCATCGTTCACCGTGGATGCACTGCTCAGCCTTGGAGAGACCACCGTGGCGCTCTGGTTCTTTGAGTGGCTGTGCCGCGTGTGCCAGACCCACTGGGAGCAGTTCCAGATCATGTATCGGGTGGACGCCACGCCTGACATTCCGGAAGAGGAGCTCGGCCACCTCAAGGGCTATCGGGAGTCGGGGCCGGTACGCATCGGCAACGGAGCCGCCGGGCAGGCGCAACACGACATCTACGGCGAGGTGCTTTCCAGCGCCTACATCTTGGCGCAGACCGGCCACTCGGTGACAGAAGAGCACTGGAACCTTCTGCAGACACTGGCCAACCATGCGGCGGAGAGATGGACAGAGCCGGACAGCGGCATCTGGGAAGTGCGTGGCGGACCGTTCCACTTCGTCCACTCCAAGGTCATGTGCTGGGTAGCGCTGGACAGAGCGATCAAGCTGGGTAAGGAAACAGACCATCTCGATGACATCGCCAAGTGGGAAGCCACAGCGGAGGCCATCAAGGCGCAGGTATTGGAGCGCGGGTGGAACGAAGAGAAGCAGGCCTTTGTCCAACACTACAACACCGATGCGGTAGACGCTTCGAACTTGCTTATCTCTATCGTGGGGTTCCTGCCCGACGATGATCCAAGGGTCGTGTCGACGGTGGCTCGCATCCAGCAGGAGTTGCAGAACGGTGCCTTCGTGCATCGTTACCGCACAGCCGAGACCGGCGATGGCCTCACTGGCGACGAAGGGGCTTTTACCTTGTGTTCGTTCTGGCTTGTCCGGGTGCTCTCAAGGCAGGGGAAGTCAGACGAGGCCAAGTCGCTGTTCAATGAACTGCTGACGTATAGCAACGAGCTTGGATTGTTCTCAGAGATGGTAGACCCGGCCACAGGAGCCGCGTTGGGAAACTTCCCTCAAGCCTTCACCCACCTGGGCCTGATTCTTGCGGCGCGAGAATTCGGGCAAGGCTGAGCCTTGACTCTTGTTCCTGACGGTTAGCCAAGAGCGACACAGAATCGCAGAACCTCCTTTGTCCGTCATTCTGAAGACGCCTCGTTCTTCCTGAGCCTGTCGAAGGACAAGGTGATGAAGAATCTCTGCAAGTAAACAGGGTAAACGGCATGACAAGAAGTTTGAGAGATTCTTCGGTCGCTGCGCTCCCTCAGAATGACAGCGGACTGAAGTTAGCTACCACTCAGTGGCAGAGGTGATGGAGTCCTTGATGACCGGTTCCGGTAAATCGCCTGTGACGCTGTGGCCATAGTCCTCAAGGAGCAACCGAGCGGCCTTTCGACCGATGCGAACACTGTAGTTGGTGCCGCGATCCTCGGGGAATATCTGCGTGGTGTTGGCCAGATACAGACCATCGATAGGCGTTTTGTGGGCAGGGACCCGTGACGCGTACCCAGTGCCGTTCACCGGCTGTGCGGCCTCTTCCCGATGGTAGTAGCTGGACTTTATCCAAGATTCATCGAACTCAGGATTGAGTCGCTTCAGGGACGGCAGGTAATGCGCCAGCAACTCATCGTGGCTCATGTGATACATGGGGTTGTCAGCATCGAGATAGTTGGAAAGGTACAACAGGTGGCTGCCTCCGTAGTGCTCAGACGGTACGAAGTTGGTGTGCTCGATTGCTGCGACGAAGGGGACCTCGCTGTCGGCAATGCTGAGCCAGTACGTCGATGTGAGTGAGCGGTCCATTTCCAGCACCACCATCACGGCAGCTAGGTACGTTATCTCGGTCAACTGCTCTCGATACGATGCTGGAAGCTCCGGCGCAAGGTTGTCGAAAACCCATGAAGGCGTAGTGGACAACACTGCATCAAAAGTACGGGTGGACGGCCCTTCACCGGGCAGTTCGACATCCAAGCCTGTAGCTTTCCCATCCGTCATTACGACGCCTTCGACGTTGGCCTCTGTGTGGATATAGCCACCCATTGCGCGTATGCGCTCACCAAGGGTATCGAACACCTCACCGAAGCTGCCCATCGGGTAGCCGAGCCGCTCACCGCCAAGGCTCCTGCCACGGGAGGCCAGACGCAGAGCAATCTTGCCCCAGAACCAGGTCATGCCGATCTGGTTGTAGTGCTGACCAAACTTGCCACGTAGTAGCGGCTCCCATATCGCCTCGTAGCCACGTTTGCCCACCCATCGCGGTAGCCACTTGGCGGCAGTCACGTTCTCGAAACCGCGCCAGTTACGGCGACGTCGAAGGTAAAGCGTGACCAGGCCTAGTCGAAAGCGGTCAATGAGCGAGATGGCGCTGAACTTCAACAGGTCTTTCGGCGTAGAGAAGTCCCAGATACGCCCTTTGTGGAAGAGGCCAACTTTCGAAGGAATCCACGCGAATGTGTCGCCCAGGCCTAGCTCGTTGATGAGCCACGCCATGTCGACATCGCTGGTGAACAGGTGGTGGTAGCCCTTTTCGAGTCGAGCGCCGCCGACATCGAACGTGCTTGCCTGCCCGCCAAGGAAGGGCGCGCGCTCAAACACCTCGACTTCATGGCCCTGTCGAAGCAGCTCAAAGGCTGCGGCCAGGCCCGCTGCTCCTCCGCCGATTACTCCAACCTTCATCCTGAACCCATGCTGTCCGGTTTAGGCGCGCCTGTGTTGTCCTGGCTGGCCCGGGCTAACTCTGAGAGGGAGCTGTGGCTCAACCACACGTAGACGACGCCCAGGATGGTTATTGGCAGCAGCAGCGCAGCATGGAGCACAAGCACATAGGCGGACGCCACAGAGACATCCACGGCAAAGAAGACGAGTGTTGCCTGAGCAAAGAACTCAAACGGGCCTACACCGCCGCCGGTAGAGGGGATAGCCGTACCCATGTTTGATGTGGCTGTGGTCAGGATCAATACGCCCACAAGCAGGCTCATGCTGGAGAAGTAGTCCTGCAGGTCAAACCCCAAGGCGATGAGAAAATACATGGCTGCCTCAGAGAGCCAAACAGGGATTGACAGAAGAAAGATGGCCCCGAGACGCCTTGGGTATCGCAGAGCGGAGAGACCTAGTAGGAATTGGCTGGATAAGGCAGTTGCAGCGGGACGCAAACGTCCGGGGAGCAACGTCAGAACACGCGCCACCAACGTTTCGATGATCTTGGGCCAGATCGCCATAGCAATGAGCCCGGCGGTCATGGTGAAGAAGGGCAAGCTCAGGCCCAACGTGAGAAATAGCCAGTTCACATGAGCCTGGTCTCCCAGGTCCTGGAAGAGGCCAGCAACAGGGATGAAGAGCGAGACCACCGCAACCAGGAACAGGAGAACCAACCCATCGAACACCCGCTCCACAAGGATAGTGGCAAGGCCGGACGTCTTGCTGGGCCCCTCGCGGATGTTGAGGTAGTACGCTCGAACGATCTCACCCAACCGAACGGGGAGAACGTTATTGGCGGCGTACCCCACAGTCACCACAGGCCACAACCGGGAGATTTTGTAATCGCCAAGGGGCTTGAGGATGACCTTCCATCGAATCGTGCGCCAAAGCAGGGCCATGATGTACGCGCCGATGCCAGGGATGACATAGAGGTAGTTGGCGGATGTGAGGGCGTCCCCCATCTCTCCAAGGTCCGTACGGAGGATGAAGAAGCCAATAAAAAGGGCGCTCATGATGAGGCCAAAAAGAAAGCGTCTAGAGGTTAGCAATAAGAACCCGCTTTTACGGCCATGTCAGATTCCGCTCCGTTTGATTGAGAACCCTATCAACTAACTGAATCAAGTATACGGTGTGCACATACCCTCGGCAACGACATTAATCAGGATCGTCGGCAATGAACGGCGCAAGGTCCTGGGAGTAGTAC
>JAPYRQ010000022.1 GCA_029936935.1 Dehalococcoidia bacterium
CTCCTGCTCTTGCTTCCGGACAACGAAAGACCCCGCCGAAAGCGGGGTTTTTCTTTTGCAAGTTTCGTCCCCCAGAGTCCATATTGTCTCATTCTATTGCCCCACAAATTGCCCCACAAATGAGTTTTCTGGAATTTCGACCAGGCGATTCGACCGTCCTGACTCAGCTATGAGCCAGCTACGGAGTGGGAGTGGAGCGGGCGAAGGGAGTCGAACCCTCGACATTTTGCTTGGGAAGCAAACGCTCTACCACTGAGCTACGCCCGCACACAGGACTATTTTAGTCGAGAACCCTACTGGAAAGCTATGCCCGGTAGCGGACATCAGGTTGGCGCGATGCTCGTGCCTCGTCCAACCTGCCCACCGGCGTGTTGTGTGGCGCAGCGACAAGTACTTCCGGTGACTTGGTCGATTCACTCGCAATGGCAATCATGACATCCACAAATGAATCCAAGGTCTCTTTGCTCTCCGTCTCCGTCGGCTCAATCATGAGCGCTTCTTCCACAATCAAGGGGAAGTACATCGTCGGGGGGTGTACGCCGTAATCGATGAGTCGTTTGGAGACGTCCAGCGCCTTAACGCCCTCGACACGCTGCCACTTCCCGGAGAAGACCGCTTCATGCATGCATGTGCGGTCGTAGGGCAGGTAGTAGACGTGCTTCAGCCGCTTCATCAGGTAGTTCGCATTCAGCACGGCATCGCCGCTGGCCTGTCGTATCCCGTCGGCTCCCAGCGCACGCAGGTAGGCATACGAGCGAACCAGTACGCCGAAGTTCCCGTGCCCTGCGGAGAGAGCACCAATAGTGTCTGGCGGAGTAACCAGCTTGTAGGTCTCCTGGCCTGCGGTGCCCTGGCGCTCAACCACCGGTGATGGCATGTACTGGACAAGCTTTTCGCCAACACAAATAGGGCCTGCGCCCGGGCCGCCGCCGCCATGCGGTGTGCTTGTGGTCTTGTGGAGGTTCAGGTGCACGACATCGAAACCAAGGTCGTTCAGCTTCACCCTGCCCATTATCGCGTTCATGTTTGCGCCGTCGCCGTAAACCAGGCCACCGGCTTTATGCACGATGCCACAGATTTTAACAATGCCGGGATCGAACAATCCCAACGTGCTTGGCAACGTGATCATCAGCCCGGCCAGGTTGTCGTCGGCCACTGCTTCCAGCGCCTTGAGGTCCATGTTGCCCTGCTCGTCCGATGGCACAGTGACCACGTCAAAGCCTGCCATAGATGCCGATGATGGGTTAGTCCCGTGAGCGCTATCTGGGATGAGCATGATCTTTCGTTTTGAATCACCGTTGCGTTCGTGATATGCCCGGATCATCAGGACGCCGGACAACTCGCCATGTGCACCAGCGAGGGGAGCCAGAGTGCTTGCAGGCATCCCAGTAACCTCCTGGAGAATGCCCTGCAGATTGTGCATCAGTTCCAGCGCGCCCTGTACCGTCTCTTCAGGTTGAAGCGGATGGATAGCAGAGAACCCGGGTGTAGAGGCCACCACGTCATTGATCTTAGGGTTGTACTTCATCGTGCAGGAGCCCAACGGATAGAAGTTGGTGTCCACTGAGAAGTTCTTCTGCGAGAGTTGTGTGAAGTGCCTTACTACAGCCAACTCCGACAACTCAGGCAGCGGAAGCTCGTCCCGCAAAAGGGAGGCGTCCGGTAGTGCCTGCTCAGGAACGTCAGAATTCGGTAAGCGTATCCCTGAACGTCCGGGGACACTGAGGTCCCAGAGCGTTTGATGGGTTTCTTGTGAACGCTTAATTTCTGTCGTCATGGCTATGCCACCTTCGCAATCTTGCCAAGCGCATCCACAAGGGAGTCGATCTCGGTTTTGGTATTCATTTCCGTGGCACAGAAGAGCATCCCGTTGGGAACGCTGTCACTGATGTCCAGGCCGCCGATGATTCCCTGCTCAAGCAGCTTCTTCGTTGTCTCTTTCGGTGATTGTGGGCAGGCGACCACGAACTCGTGGAACCAGGGCCCGTCCCCTGAAACCTCGTAGTCGGAGAGGGCGTTGATAGCCCCGGCAGCGTAATGCGCCTTCTGATAGCTCAGGCTCGCCATTTGTTTGAGCCCTCCAGGCCCAAGAGCGGCCAAACACACCGCAGTCCCTGTGGCGATCAACGCTTCGGAGGTGCAGATGTTCGATGTCGCACGCTCGCGTCGAATGTGTTGTTCCCGAGTCTGAAGGGTCAGCACGTAGCCAATCCTGTCCTCGCGATCCACGGTTCGGCCGACGATGCGACCTGGCATCTGCCTGATGTATTCAGTCTTAGCGGTGAAGTAACCCACGAAAGGGCCACCGAAGCTCATCGATACGCCGACGGGCTGCGTCTCACCGGTCACGATGTCCGCGCCATAATCGCCGGGTGCCTTGAACATCCCCAGAGCTACAGGGTTCGCGCTCACCGCCAGGAGGGCACCGTTCGCGTGTGCAGCATCGGCCAGTGTTCCCAGTGCCTCGATGCCACCATAGAAGTTGGGGTATTGGGCCAGCACGCAGGCAATGGAGTCATCCACCACCACGTCGTTGGCCCCCACAGTCGTAACGCTTATGCCTTGAGGCAGGAGGTACGTGTCCAGCACGGCGCGATACCTTGGGTTTACGGTATCCAGCACCAGGACGCTGCCCCTGTCCGTCACACGGCAAGCCATCAATGCGGCTTCTGCCATGGCGCTAGCACCGTCGTACATGCCGGCGTTCGCCGCTTCCATCCCCGTCAGTTCACATATAAGGGATTGGAACTCGTACGTCGCCTGCAGGGTGCCCTGGCTCACTTCCGGCTGATAGGGCGTGTAAGAGGTCAAGAACTCGCCTCGTGAGATCATCGCGGATACAACGCTGGGAATGAAGTGACGGTATACACCCGCGCCCAGGAAGCACGCATAGTCTCCGGGAGCGGCATTCTTCTTTGCGAGGCCTGACAACTCTCTACTAAGCTCCAGCTCGGTCAACGCCGGTGGCAGGTCCAGGTCAGGCTTGCGGAATTGCTGCGGGATGTCTAGAAACAGGTCCTCGACGTCGTCGACTCCTATGACCGCTAACATCTCGTTTCGTTGGAAATCCGTGTGAGGGAAATAGGAGTGGGGAAATACATCTGTCATAAGTTTAGAATCGCCTAACTTGCTAGAGTTTTGTCGTAATCGTCTGCGGAGAGGAGCAGCTGAACCTCAGCTTCGTCAGAGAACTTCACCTTAATCATCCAGCCAGTCCCATGGGGGTCCTCATTGATCCGTTCGGGGTGGTCTATGGCGTCCTTGTTGATTTCCAGCACCTCGCCGCTCAACGGGACGAAGAGATCGGAGATGGACTTCACGGATTCAACCTCGCCCATCTTGCTGTCCTTGGCAATGGAGGAGCCCACCTTGGGCAGTACCAGATAGACAACATCCCCTAGTTGATCCTGGGCGAAGTGAGTGATGCCGATGGTAGCTGTGCCATCACCTTCAACTCGGACCCACTCATGTTCCTTAGTGTATTGGAGATCGTTTGGATGCTCGCTCATAATGTCCTCACTCCTGATATGTCCTGGTTATTTAGGGCGGTGATAGAAGGGGAGCTCCACGATTTCAGCCTCCACAGGTCGACCACGGAGGTCGATGTGGATGTGGTTAGCCAATACTGAATATTCAGAGGAAACATATCCCATGCCTATACCCGTGTCAAGGCTGGGAGAGTAGGAGCCACTGGTCACTATTCCTATCTGAACATCCTTGTTCAGAATGGTGTACTCATGTCTGGGGATACCAGCATCCAGCAGCTTGAAACCAACAAGTTTCTGTGTAAGTCCGTCGGCACTCTGCTTGACCAGCGCTTCTCTACCGATAAACGCGTCCTTCTTCATATTTACAAATCGCTCCAAACCCGCCTCTAACGGGGTCTTAGAGGTGTCCATGTCAGATCCATGCAGTCGCAAGCCCGCTTCCAGTCGAAGGACATCACGGGAACCCAAGCCGCAAGGGGTGACACCCGCCTGAAGCAATGCATCCCAGAGGTTTGAGCCATCAGCAGCGTCCGCAACAAACTCAAAGCCGTCTTCGCCGGTGTAGCCCGTCCTGCCGATGAACACTTCAACCAACTTGCCCTCGGCCCCAAGTTTCACTGCCTGAGCCATTGAGCCAAAAGGTTTCAAGGTTGATGCCTTCTCTTCCCCAACGCACAGGCCATCGGCAATTGCCGCCGCCGCCGGGCCCTGTACGGCGATCATGATCGACTCCGTTGTGAAATCAGTCATGGTCACGCCAGGATAGTCACCCATGTGTTCATTGAGCCAATCGACTATTGCAGGTCGATTAGCGGCGTTGCAGATCATGAGATATCGTTCACCGGAACCGTCTTCGGGCGACTGCTGATACACCACGGTATCGTCGATGACGCCGCCTTCCTCGGTCAGCACGAAGCCATATCGTGCCCTGCCGGGGTTGAGGTTGGTCACAGCGAACGTGAGGACATGTTCCAGGAATTCACCGCTGTCGGTGCCTTCAATGTAGAGGCGACCCATGTGGGACACGTCGAACATGCCTACATTGGTGCGGACAGCCTTGGCTTCCGCAAGGACGCCTTCATACTGGACAGGCATTTCCCAACCGGCAAAGGGGACCATCCGGCCATTGGCGGCGATGTGGTTAGAGAACAACGGGGTACGCTGGAGTGGGGCATCAGAGGACATAAGACTCTCCTAAAAGGGGTCATTCGATGGTACGCAGCAGAAGAACCAGTGTCAACAGAGGCTAGCCCCGATGGGAACCACGCATGAAACACGCCTTTTTGGCTTGCCCAATCACTTCTGCTCAGGTATGCTAGTGCACGGTAATAGGTACCAATTCAGGCAACACACGCTTCAACCTGCCGGACTGATAAAGGAGGCTCCGTGAACTGGCGCATGAGATTCCATCGATGGTTGCATGACAGCCCCGGCTCCCCACTGCGATTCGTAATCGTCAATTTCTCCATCCTGATAGGCCTGGGGTTCATCCCGGGAATTGTTGACGCAACGATTGGTGCAGATGAGATGCGCGGTGGACTCACCATCTGGTTCGCCTTCATCGTCGGTATAAGCGGCGTGGCAGTGTTCAACGTGGTTGTGCGGCTTCTAGCCCTCGATTACGACGAAGTCAAAGCAGCGCTTGAGGAAGCCAACAACTAATCCAGTAGTCCAACATCATGACAGTAGACCCCGTGCTCAGGAAAAAGGGGAGCGGTGCCAAAGGTCTCTACAATCGCAATTGATGGGCCCGCTGCGTCAGGCAAGACTGTCGTCGGCCGTAACCTCGCCCAAAAGCTAGGGTTTCAGTTCTTGGATACGGGTCTCATGTATCGGGCTGCTGCCCTGGCAACACTTCAACAGTCCACCTCGCTTTCCGATGATGCCGCTTTGGCCAACCTCGTCTCTGAAGTCAGCATCACGGTGACAGACACCCCCAACGGCATGCGTGTGCACCTAAACGATGAGGATGTTACCGATTCCCTGCACAATTCTGAGGTAGAAGCCATAGTGTCGCGTGTTGCAGCCGTTACCGGAGTGCGGACGGTGTTGGTGGAGAAGCAGCGGGAGATGGCTGAGCCAGGTTCAATAGTGATGGTGGGTCGGGATATCGGAACGGTTGTGCTCGCCGACGCTGACATCAAGGTGTTCCTGGAAGCCAGCGCGGAAGAGCGCGCAAGACGCCGACAGGCTGAGCGAAGCCAGTCAGATGCCAAAACGTCAGTAGCATCGGTGCAGGAGAAGCTTGAAGCAAGGGACTTGCAGGACAAACAACGGACAGAATCGCCTCTCAAGCCTGCTGATGACGCCCATATCCTCGTCACAGACGGGCTCTCAATAGATCAGGTGGTGACGGAGATCGTCAAGTTCGTCACGGCACGGGAGTAGCATGTCAGATATCACATTTGGAATCTGCAATTTCGCGATGCGTAGAGCCCTTCGCCTGTTCAGTAACTGGAAGGTCATAGGGCAGGAAAACATACCGCCTGACGGTCCTCTGCTGATTGTCAGCAACCACATGAGCAACCTAGATCCGCCCCTGATCGCTGCCAGCATGCCCAGACGAGTGAATTTCATTGCCAAGAACGGCATATTCAAACCGGGCATCCGATGGTTCCTTAAAGCCTATGGCGCATATCCCTTGAACACGGTTGAAGAAGGAAATGACATCCAGGCGCTGCTCTGGATGCGCAAACTCCTGCGACAAAACAGGGCGATAGTCATCTTTCCTGAGTCCACGCGCAACCCGTACATTGGTATGCAGAAAGCTGTTTCCGGCATCGCGTTCCTTGCGGCAAAGACGCAGACTCCCATCCTGCCCATAGGCCTTACTGGGACAGAGCGTTTGGGGCCTCTCTTACGGGTTATGTACCCCACAGGGGACCTCACCGTGAACATCGGCAAACCCTTCACCCTGACGGACACCAAAGAAAAACTGGATGCAGACAAACTTACAGCCATGATGAACACGGTCATGGGGCGTGTTGCCGACCTTTTGCCCAGCGAATATCATGGCGTCTATTCACCCACTGGCTCACCATCGGAAGGGGAACCCCCAAATTCCTAGAAGCTAACCCGATACGAGGCGCGCATGGAAGTCCAAGACCATACGGAAGCTAAGCCCTCGTTGAAAGAGCGCCTCTCGTCCGCCGTTGCTGCGCTTCATCATCGCAACTACCGATTTTACTTCTTTGGACTCCTCGTCTCCGTCACCGGTTTCCAAATGCTCATTGTCCTCCAGGCCTGGTTGGTGTGGGACCTCACGGGAGAGTATTCCTCATTGGCGTATCTCGGTATCGTCATGGCGGCACCCACAGTCATCCTCAACCTGTTTGGTGGCGTTGTTGCAGATCGCTTCGATCAGAGAATTCTCATCATGATCGTCCAGGGCGTGATTGGTGTGCTGCTAGCGATATTGGCCACCCTGGTGTTCTTTGAGATCGCTGGTCTCCGGCACGTCTTGCTCCTCTCTTTCCTGATTGCCGGCGTCCAGTCCTTCGACAACCCTGCTCGACAAGCCCTCTACCCGCACTTGATAGACCGAAAAGACTTGATGAATGCCGTAGCGCTGAACGCCATTGTTTGGCAAGGAACCCGCGTTATTGGGCCATTAATTGCTGGGGTGCTCATCAAATATACCGATGCAGGAATTGCCCTCTACTTCGCTGCAGGAACCTTTGGTGTAATGGTAACGGCTATGGCAGCCATCCACGTGCCACCCATCGCCCGGGCTAAAGCAGCCAACGTCTTACAAAGCATGGGTGAGGGGATAGGCTATGTGATCCACAACAGAATTTTTTCCTTCCTCATCGGAATGACCTTCCTGAACAGCTTCTTTGGGATGTCATACGTTTTTCTACTGCCGGTTTTTGCCACAGACGTACTCAAAGTAGGCCCGGACGGTTTGGGCGAGATGCACGCCGTCAGCGGAGCTGGTGCTCTCGTTATGGCGGTCGTTGCCGCAACTCTGAGTAAATCCCGGCGAAAAGGGTACTTCTTGATCATAGGGGCCGTCATGTTCGGTGTATCGATTATCCTCTTCGCCTATTCCACCAGCTACTACTGGTCGCTGGCCATGTTGTTTCTTGGCGGGGCGTCAGTCACGTTCTACATGGTCATGGTGCAGACGACGTTGCAGGCGTTGGTTCCAGATCATCTCAGGGGTAGGGTGTTCAGCATCTACAGCCTCACATGGAGTCTGCTTCCCCTTGGAGCATTTCAGGCTGGGTTGGTAGCAGGTTGGGTCGATCCAAAGTTCGCTATCGCCCTGGGAGGGGTGGTCGTCGCTTCCTTCGCCCTGATAGTCGCTCTACTAAGCAATCAGATCCGAACAATGGGCGCAGCGACGCAGCAAGCGATGGATCCTGCGTAAACCACCGTATGCAGGCCCTGTAGTTCCTTGATTTCCATGGATTCAAATCCGTATAATCAGCTATTCCCGCGTAGGAGCCATCTTACTAACCTCCTGGAGGATTCAATGGCCAGTTCATCCACACAACCCTTTCGCGTCTCATTGGATGCTATGGGTGGGGATTTTGGTCCTTCGGAAACCGTCCTTGGCGCGGTCAATGCCGTTGCCGCC
This sequence comes from Dehalococcoidia bacterium, assembly GCA_029936935.1. Taxonomy (GTDB): domain Bacteria; phylum Chloroflexota; class Dehalococcoidia; order Lucifugimonadales; family UBA1127; genus UBA1127. The sequence continues at coordinate 8,071 of JAPYRQ010000022.1, forward strand.
GGCGGTATCGAAGTGTTGCTGGTAGGGGACCGGGCGGAGATTCAAGCCGAGATCGATAAACACTCCGCACAGGACCTGCCACTGACCATCGTTGAGTCAGAAAATGTCATCAGAGACGGTGAATCCCCGCTACAAGCCCTCCGAGCGAAACCCAAGGCCTCAGCCATCGTGGGTGTTGCATTGGTCAAAGAGGGGCGAGCAGACGCCTTCGTCAGCATGGGCTCCACCGGCGCGGCAATGGCTGCCAGCGCTTTTGGCCTCGGCATGATGCCGGGGATTGAGCGACCGGGACTTGGCGGCCCCATGTACGGTTTGGCACCTAAAACCACAATAATCGAACTCGGTAGCAGCATCGACTGTAACCCCACAAAACTCATCAACTTCGCAGCTCTGGGGGTAGCGTTCGCCAGAACGTACCTGGGTGTAGAAAACCCACGGGTCGCTCTGCTGAGCGTCGGATCAGAGGACACCAAAGGCAATAAGCAGACAAAAGAGGCCTTCCCCGTATTCCAGGAGAGCAGCCTCAACTTCGTGGGGAACGTAGAGGGCCACGACCTAGCGGTGAATACGGCAGATGTCATCGTCTGCGATGGATTCGTCGGCAACATCATCTTGAAGGCCTTTGAAGGCATCGGCGAAACGATGTCTGTGTACCTGAAGCAACGGCTTAGCGGCCTGCTCTCTGAAGCCGATGCAAGCGCGGTCAGCAAGGACGTTTACGACCTGCTGAACCGCACCGAACACACCGGCGGAGGCCCACTGTTCGGCATCAAAGGAAACGTCATTGTCGGCCATGGAAGGGCGCGCGCCTCCGGCATCGCTGGAGCGATTGCCACAGCGAAACGCCTCGAGGAACTTTCCCTGAACGCCAAGATGCAGGACGAGCTAGCAGCAATTCGCGCCAGTGTTGCGGTATAGTCTTAACAGCAACTACCCCAAATCTTTTTCGGAGATAGAGCTTGGCATCAGAAGGACGAGTATCCCTCATCACCGGTGGCTCAAGAGGCATTGGTAAGGCAATAGCCCTGCAGTTTTCAAGCCAAGGCCTCAGGGTTGCTGTGAACTATATAAGCAATCGGTCTGCTGCCGACGAGGTGGTGAAGATCATCGAGGACGATGGTGGCTCCGCGGTAGCAGTTCAGGGCGATGTGACCAAGCGCGACGATGTTGAACGTATCTTTGCGGAGACGACTGAGTCCCTTGGGCCTGTGGAGATCCTTGTGAACAACGCGGGGATTATCAGCGATTCCCTCCTCATGCGTATGTCCGACGAGGATTGGGATTCTGTCATTGACCTTGATCTTCGCAGCATCTTTCTCTGCACAAGAGAGGCAATCCGTACCATGATCAGAAGCCGTTGGGGCCGCGTCATCAACATCGGCTCTGTTGTGGGGCTTCGAGGTAACTCCGGCCAGGCCAACTACGCCGCAGCCAAGGCAGGCATGGTCGGCTTCACGCAGAGCATCGCCAAGGAAGTAGGGTCGCGCAATATCACGGTCAATTGCGTTGCGCCGGGGTACGTTGAGACGGACATCGTGGAAGACCTACCAAAAGACCTGAAGCAAGCCATCATGGACAGGGTGCCCATTGGACGATTCGGCTACCCGGAGGAGATTGCTGGCATGGTGGGTTTCCTGGCATCCGATGCAGCAAGTTATGTCACCGGTCAAGCCATCGTAGTAGATGGTGGCCTGGTGATTTCCTAACACCGATGGCCACTTCAACAGATTCCAAACCATTCGCAGGGAAAGTCGCTTTAGTGACCGGCGGCTCAAGGGGAATTGGCCGAGCCATCGCCATAGAGCTTGCTTCCCGCGGTGCTGACATCGCCATCAACTACTTCCGCAACCACAAAGAAGCCCGCAGCGCACAGGAAGAGATTGAAGCCCTTGGAGTGCGATGCATCCGGGTCACGGCCCATCTTGCTGAATCCGCGCAGGTGAAGAAACTCTTCAAGGCAGTCAGTGACGAGTTTGGTCACTTGGATATACTCATCAACAACGCTGCTTCCGGTGTTCAACGTTCTGCAATGGAGCTTGAGGAGAAGCACTGGGACTGGACCATGAACATCAACACCAAAGCCCCCTGGCTGTGTACACAAGCCGCAGTGCCGCTCATGAAAGAGGGTGGGCGTGTGGTGAACATCAGCAGCCTGGGTTCAGGTCGAGTGTTGCCGCTTTACCTCTCCGTAGGCGTATCCAAAGCCGGGTTGGAAGCGGTGACCCGCTATCTGGCTGTGGAATTGGCTCCCTTGGGGATAACGGTGAACGCTGTCTCCGGCGGCTACGTGGCCACGGAAGCACTTGAGCACTTCCCCAACGCCGACGATATGCTGAACATCGCGAAGTCGAAGACCCCGGGCAACCAACTTCTCACGCCACAGGATATGGCCAAGACCGTTGCCTTCCTCTGCAGCGAGGACGCCGCCATGATTCGTGGTCAGGTCATCGTCGTCGATGGCGGTATGTCCTTAGTGCTCTAGCGGACGCTTACGCCCCGTTGCGTTCAGACATCGCCTTGTACACTCGCCCCGGCGTCATCGGCAGTTCAGTCATCCTAACGCCCGTAGCTGCATATATGGCATTGGCTATCGCTGCCATCGGTGGCACCACCGGCACCTCACCAACGCCTCGTGCGCCGTAAGGGTGGCCCGGGCTGGGTACAGTGACCAGCAGCGTCTCAATCTCCGGCACATCAAGGGAGATGGGCATGCGGTAGTCCAGGAAGCTGGCGTTCAGCATCTTCCCGTCGTCATCAAGCACGTACTCCTCGTTCAACGCCCAGCCGATTCCCTGCACCACTGCGCCTTGTATCTGCCCTTCAACATAGCTGGGGTGGATAGGCTGGCCCACGTCCTGTGCTGCCGTATACCGTAGGATGTCCACCTTGCCCGTTTCCGGATCGACTTCAACATCGACGATGTGAACCGCGAAAGACGCTCCCTGTCCACGAGGGTTGACTGTCGCGCGACCGACTATCGGTCCGCCCGTTGCGTTCAGTTGGCCTGCCATTTCCTTGAAGGTCTTGGTCAATGCGTTGTCAGACTTGTGTTTGACCACGCCGTCTTCGTATTCCACGTCGTCGGGGGAAACATCCCACCACTTGGCGGCGCGTTCAATGATCTGCTGCTTGATGTCCTGGGCTGCCGTGTAGCATGCCCAACCCGTCTTGAACGTCACGGAGCTGCCGCCTGTGTTGGATGTGAACCCAACGGAGTCGGTGTCTCCTACCATCGGTTTGACGTCCTCTGCTCGTATCCCCAGCACCTCTGCAACGTGCATCGCCGCCGAAGCCCGTGAGCCTCCGATGTCCGGCGAACCCTCAACGAGGCTTACTGTCCCATCAGGATTCACGCTGGCTGTAGCACTGGACGGTCCTGAGCCGTTCCCCCAGAACCCCGCTGCCACACCCCTACCGCGATACTTCCCGTCAAGCGTTGTGCTGTAGTGGACACCAGTCTGAGCAGCCTGGGTGGTCTCTACCATGCCCACGCTGCCGTAAAGCGGCCCGGTAATTCTTCGTTCGCCTTCACGCGCGGCGTTCAACTCACGGAACGTGAGGGGGTCTATCCCCAGCTTCTCACTGAGCTCATCCACCACGGACTCCACAGCAAAGGCCCCGACCGGCACACCAGGTGCGCGATAAGCCGCGCTCTTGGGTCTGTTCACCACAACGTCAAACCCCTCCAGGTATCCGTTAGGGACGACGTAGGGTCCAAACATACACTGACAAGCGCCGGACACCGGTGAACCGGGATATGCGCCGGCTTCGTACACCAACCGGCTTTCGCCTGCGGTGATCTTCCCGTCTTTGGTTGCGCCCATCTTCACAGTGATGTGCGCGCCAGCCGTGGGGCCGGTCGCTTCAAGCACATCTGCCCTGCTCATTGCTATCTTCACCGGGTGGCCGGACTTCTTGGAGAGGATCGCCGCTACCGGCTCCAGGTAGACCAGCAGCTTGCCGCCAAACCCTCCACCAATTTCCATGGGAACGACCTTCACCTGTGAGATGGGGATGTCCAGCATCCGTGATGTCTGCTCTCGTACCATGAAATGTCCCTGGCTGCTCGACCAGATGGTCAGCTTGCCGTCGGCGTTCCACAGGGCCGTAGCGGCATGCGGCTCGATGTACCCCTGATGAACCGGCGACGTATGGAACTCTCGCTCCACAACTACGTCGGCATCCTTGAAACCCTGCTCGATGTCGCCAAGACTGAACTCGAAGTGGTTGGCGATGTTTGTCTCTTCACCGGCTTCGCCTTCTTTGCGATAGCCACCGGGTCGCAGCGCGGCGTTCGACATGCTGACCAAGCGTGGGTGCAATATCGTTGCGCCAGGCTTCATCGCCTCGCGGGCGTCCGTCACTGTAGGAAGCACCTCGTACTGAACGTCTATCAACTCCAGTGCGGCTTCTGCGATTTGGGCCGTAGTAGCAGTTACACCGGCAACGGCGTGGCCTTTGTAGAGCACTTTGTCCTTCGCAAGGATGTTGTTGCTCATGAATCCAAAGTTGTGCAAAGAACCTTCAACCAGGTCTTCAACCAGACCGGAAAGCTGAGGGAGGTCAGCAGATGTGGCAACGCCCTTCACCCCGTCCAACGCCTCGGCCTTGCTCGTGTCAATCGACTTGATGATTGCGTGGCTGTGAGGGCTGCGTAGCATCTTGCCGTAGAGCAGGCCCGGCATGTTCACATCATTGCTGAACCGTGCATTGCCCGTGACCTTGTCCACGCCATCGTGCCTGATAGGTCGTGTGCCAATTACTTTGTACGTGTCATTGCCGGTGCTGGTTGCCATTGAAGCCCTCCCAGGTGTTTATGAATCGCCAGGAATAATCGTTATGTCAGGAAGTCGGGTCTTCGCTCACAAACTCAGGTACCCATGTGACGCGGGCGCTTGGCCCACCGACTTCGCCTACTTGCAGCGCTCGGTCCAGCTCAACGTATGCCGTCCGAAGCGATGCCAGGGCAGCCATAGTGTCTTTGCCCGGTAACGGAGATACGCTTGTGAGGTAGCCTGCGGTCTCTCCGTACACAAGTAACGGCATGTCAGGGGTAAATGCCCCAGAGGTCGGCAGCTCTAACGCGACCGTGTGTCGCTGGATGCGTTGGTAGTTGAACAGGCGAGCTACCACCTCCTGGCCAGTGTAGCAACCTTTCGTCCAGGAGACTTCGCCTTCAAGGCCAGCTTCAAGCGGGTTGTGTTCTTCCGTCAGCTCATGGCCCCACTTGGGCAGCTTGGCGCTGATTCGCAGTGCCTCAATGGCGTCATGTCCCACAGGAAAAGCCCCTAGCGCCAATCCCGCTGTCCACAGTTCCAGCGCTGCTTCTACCGGGGCGATGACGTCAAAACCCCGTTGGCCGCCCGGGTTCGTCCGAGCGACGATGACTTCGTGGCCGTTAAGGACTACTGTCATGCAATCTAGCCTGGCGAGGCGTCCAGTGGATATGCCTAGCAGGCTGTCCAACAATGTCTCGGCTTTAGGCCCAACAAAGGACAGCATCACCGTTGACGGTGTTACGTCCTCCAGGGTGGTGTTTTCTTCAAACGTGTAGGTATCTATCCACTCAGCCACGGTGTCCCTGCGCTCTGGCGATGTCACTAACAGGACATCGTCGTTGTGGTGGAGCATGGTGATCCAGTCGAGGATTCGGCCTTTGCCGGTGGTGATAACGGTGGATTCGCCTTTGCCTATATTCAGTGGGTCTACTAGGTTGGTGGAAAGCCTGTTGAGTAGGTCTAACGTGTCAGAACCGCGAGCAAGAATGCGTCCCATGTGGGAGCGGTCAACGATGCCCACGCCTTCCTGCGTGACCATGTATTCGTCAGCCACGTTCCCGTATGTGGACGCTACTGCCCATCCAGCGATGTCAGCATGGACAGCACCTAGCTGCTTCTGCGCTTCATAGAGTGGTGTACGTTGCATAATAGTGTCCTTGCCAAACAAAGGCCGCCAACCCGGCGTTGTGCGGGTAGACGGCCGAATTTACGCTAGTTTATTCGCGCTTACGTTTAGACAGAGAAACTGGTCCCGCATCCGCAGGTGCTCTTGGCGTTGGGGTTGTTGAACGTGAACCCCTTGCCGTTCAGGCCGTCGGAGAAATCCAATTCCGTACCTGCAAGGAATACAAAGCTCTTCTTGGGGACGAACAACCTGATGCCCTGATCCTCAATGATTTTGTCATCAGCCCGAGGGCCGGATTCAACGGAGAGGGTATAGGTCAGGCCGGAGCAGCCGCCGCCCTTAACGCCGACCCGAAGGCCGTACTCATCACCCTTGGCCTCTTTGGCCGCAAACTGCGTGACTTTCTTAGCAGCTTTCTCGGTGATGCTGATGGACAGTGGTGTGAAGGTTTCTGGCATTTTAGGCCTCCCCTAAGCCGTGATATAACCCTATGAACATGGTAGCTAGCAGCCGTCCACCTGTCAACGACCACACGTAGGCGGTTTTGGTGCATCCCGCCTACCCGCCAAACGGCACCAGCCGGACAGCATTGGCGGGAATGGTCACGTACACCTCATCTCCCGCACCAAACTGCGACCCAGCATCCTCTGGACGTATGGAGCACGCTATCATCCCTTCGGCGATCCGGGCCATGAGGTCTGATTCCCCTCCATGGAAGTTCACACCCTCAACCACGCCTGTAAACGCTCCATCCGGGGGTGAGCCGGCTCCAGCCACATCCGCAACGGAGATCTTCCTGTCATCAATGAGCACGAGAACGCGACTACCCACTGCGATAGATAATTCAGCTCCACCAACATGAAGCACCCCGATGGGTGTGGCAATCTCACCGATCGCTGACACGGTACCCATCATCACGTTCTTGAGGCCAAGTGACCTCGCGACTAGCTCGCTTTTGGGCGACTTGAAGAGTTCTTGCGCCGTGCCTGCCTGGACGACAGCCCCTTTATCCATGATGACAATGGAATCGGACATCGCAAAGGCCTCATCCCTATCGTGGGTCACGTAGATGGATGTCATGCCGATTTTCTTGAGGATTGCACGAACCTCCATTTGCAGTGACTCTCGCAACCCCCGGTCCAGAGACCCGAAAGGCTCGTCAAACATCAGGAGTTTGGGTTCCGGTGCCAATGACCTCGCCAGTGCGACCCTTTGGCGCTCACCGCCCGATAGCTCATGCATCTTCCGGTGTCCATAGCCAGCCAGATCCACCAACGCCAGCAGTTCGTCCACGCGGGCCCGGACCTCTGGTTTGGGCAGCTTCTGCATACGGAGGCCAAACGATACGTTCCCCACTACGTCCATGTGGGGGAACAGCGCAAGGTCCTGGAACATCAAACCGAAGCCTCGGTCCTTTGGTGCCAGTCCGTTCAGTGGCACACCATCAAAGGAGATCGACCCGCTATCCGGATGTTCAAGACCTGCAACGAGTCGCAATAGCGTGGTCTTGCCGCAACCGCTAGGCCCCAGCAAACCGACGATCTCACCGCTATCGGCAGTCATCGACACTCCCTCGACGGCATAGCCATCGCTAAACGACTTGGAAATGTTCGAGACTTCCAGGATTGGCATCAGAATCCACCCATGTCTTTATAACGGAACCGCTCTATGCCAACGAACCCCATGGCAACAATCACCATCAGGATGCTGCTCATCGCCAACGCCTGTCCTATATTGGCCGCGCCTGGCTGCGATAGCAATCGGAATATCGCGATAGGCATGGTGGTGAACTCCGGCCTCACCAGTAAGAGCGATGCGCCAAACTCGCCCATCGATACCGCAAAAGCAAATGTAGCGCCCACCAGCAGCGCCCGCGACAGTATCGGCAGGTCAATGTGGAAGAAAGTCTTCACCGGAGACGCCCCCAGGACGGCCGCAGCTTCCTGCAGCTGCACGGGCATCCCTCGCAGGGCAGGCAGGAGGCTGCGGATAACGAACGGATAGGCAATCAACGTGTGGGCGATGACCAGTATGAGCCATGAAGCGCGAAGGTCGAGTGGGTCCTTGTTGAACGCTATCAGGAAGCCGAAGCCCATAATGACCGCGGACACGCCCAAGGGAAGCATGAACAGTGCGTCCAGCACCCCGGCGCCGCGATGTCTTGGCCGCGCAAGGAAGTAGGCCACGATAGTCCCCACCACCAGCGATATCACCATTGTGGCTGTTGCGAATCGCACCGAGTTCCAGATGGTGGTGATGGGCGAGCGATAGAAGTACGAGCCCGATTCGTTGGAGAACAGGCTTGTGAAGTGGGTGAACGAGTACCCACCACCCGATGACAGCGCCCGTTCAAACAATGCCCATAATGGCGAGAGCATCGCCAGAACGCCCATAATGATTGCAATAAGGAACAAAGTCCGGCTGGCACTCCGCCGGCCTTTTGATGTCACCTCGTGGGGAACCAAATCCACTCGCACTGCCGCCCCTGCCTGGAACCTGGTATAGATCAGCAGGAACGCATACGTGAACACCATCTGGATAATGGCCAGTGCGCCGGCAAGCTCAAGCCTGAACAGCTTGGCCGTGAGTTCGTACGTCGCAACCTCCAGCGTGGCAAATTGCGATCCGCCCAGCACCAACACGACACCGAACGACGTGAACGCAAAAGCGAAGGCAAGCACGGCCGAGGAGACGATTGCCGGAAGCAACAGAGGCAACGTGACATACCTGAAGGTGTTGAACCGCCCGGCACCTAGCATCGCTGCGGATTCCTCCAGGCGAGGGTTCAGGTTGGCCCAAAACGTAGACACGATGCGGACGACGATGGAGTAGTTGTAGAAGGCGTGGGCCAGGAAGATGATTAACAGAGTGTTGGTGATTCGGGTTGGCGGGGTATCTAGCCCGAACACGTCCATCAACGCCGAGTTCACCAGACCCTGGGGGCCGAGCAGTGCAATGAAGCCCATAGCCACTACGATGGTGGGCATGATGAACGGCACAGTGCTGACTGCCTTCAGCACGCTTTTGCCGGGGAAGTCATGCTTGGCAAACAGGTAGGCCACAGGCAGGCCGATAGCCACGGTGAGCATCGTAGACACTGTTGCCTGCCAGATAGTGAACCAGATGCGCCCAAGGTAGTAGGAGTCCCCAAGCAGCTTGTTGAACGGATCTACGCTGATGACACCGATGCGCAGAACCAATAACACTATCGCCGTGGCAACGACAGGCGCGAGGAACCAGGCAGTCGATAGCGTTTGTATCGGCGTCTTTTCTGGGGATTTACGGTGAGCGAACAGGTAGGCAATCAGGGGTACCGCTGCGGCTACCAGCACCTCGGTAACCGGGCCAAGGTCAGTACGGCTACCCTCAAAACTCCGCTCAAATATTGCTCCTAGCGGGTACAGAAAGAAGATAGCCAAATAGGCCAAGGGACCGACAATGATCAGTCGACGCGCGGTCATCAATCCTCACTCCGTTGGTGACCGGGCCCAATCCACCACTCACTCACCGGAGCGGCTGAGTACCCGGTCACCACAGACAAATCAAACCAAAACGAATGGTGCGGAACGTTACCGCAGGACAACTTCCGTCCATGCCTCAATCCACTCCTCACGCTTCTCGCCAATCTCTTCAGCGGTGAGGCCTGCAGGCTGGGCAGGGACCTCAGCAAACTGGAAGAAGTCAGGCGTTTCTGCGTCAGGGTTCACGGGATACACGAACATCTTGTCCGGGAAGTCTTCCTGGAATCGCCGCTCAAGGGCGAAATCGATGAACTTCCTCGCCAGATTCGGGCTGTCTGCACCCTTCAAAATGCCGATGCCTTCAATCTGAAGGAAGGTAGCTTTGTCTATCAGGATGTTGCCGGTAGGCGGCTCAGAAACTGCCGGGTCAGCAAAGAGGAACTCCGCAGCCGGGCTAGTGGCGTAGCTGACTACCAGAGGTCTGTCGCCACCGTACATGGTGAAATCGCCGTAGTAGGCGTCGCTCCAGCCGTCCTTCACCAGTACATCGTTGGCCTTCATGTCTTTCCAGAAGTCCAGGTAGGTATAAAGACCCTCCTCGCCGAAGTACGCTACCGTTGCGATCAGGAATGCTAGCCCCGGCGAAGAGGTAGCCGGGTTTTCTACCACAAGCTTGCCCTTCCAGTTACTTCCTGTCAGCTGCTCCAGCAATTGAGGGGGCTCTAAACCTGCTTCGGCCAGTGCCGCCTTGTCGTAGTTAAGGTTCACGTAGCCGTAATCGATGGATGTGACGTGGTTGGTGCTGTCCAGAATGAACTGGATTGGTACGTTGTCCAGTCCGTCAGGTTCATACGTATCGAAAATACCCTCGTCCAAAGCTCGGCCTAGGTACGTGTTGTCGATGCCGTAGAACAGGTCGGCTGAAGGGTTGCCCTTCTCGAGGATGGCTCGCACAAGGGCCTCTCCAGTGTCACCGGCGGGTTGGATAACCACCGTGGCGTTGTTGGCATCCTCAAACGCTTTGATGACGTCCTCGCCGATGTTGAAGCTGTCGTGGGTCATAATGACGAGTTCACGATTCTCGTCCTCGCTGTCGCTGCTGCACGCAGCCAGGACCGTGACCATCAGAAGTACCATTACCACTGCCGTGAGTTTGGAAATCATTGCCTCTTCCTTCTCAGTCCCGGTTGTTCAGTTGTCCTAAACAACAGAAAAGCCACCTTCTCTAGGTGGCTCATTACGTACGGAAAGACCTCGTTCCTACGCTGGCATTACCCAGATCAGGTTTTCGGGGTCGTCCCTCTAATTCGGGACCTCTCAGCCTGGCTTCCCAAGCTCCCCCCGGGCTATATTCGATTATGCCAGTAGTGTAGCCGAGGAGTCTCAGCGCGTCAACAGCGTTACGGCTCTATATTCTCCGATTCAGTACGTTGCCGGCCACAGCCCTTTAAGTTCTAACGTTGTCACCTCGCCAGATACCAGGTCGGCGACACGGATAGCGTGGTTGTTGGTGTCTGCAATGTACATCCGGTTGTCGACCACCGAGACGCCGGAAGGCTCAAACAACCGGGCATCACCCCAAGCGCCGTCCGCTACCCCTTCTTCGCTGGCACCGAAAAGTGTTGTGACCTCATTGGTGGCAGGGTCCACGCGCTTGATCTTGTTGTTGTAGCTGTCAGCTATGTAGATCATGCCGTCAGCATACGCCAGCCCCTGGGTGTGCTGCAGAAGCACGCGATTCCCAATGCCGTCACGGTCGCCGAAATCGAATAGTCCCGTGCCCACTAGCGTTTCCACGTTCCCGGTGGGGCTGATGTCCGCAGACCGCACAGAGCTGGTCTCACTATCCGTAAAGTACAGCTTGCCATTGCCGTCGCTGACAATGCCTGTAGGTTGAGCCAGTTCAGCCTCGCCCAGAGGGCCATCGCTCAACGATTCCCGGCCGTTCCCTGCGAAGGGCGCTAGTGTGGCAGCCTTCAGGTCCAGCGACCAGAGTTGATGCGTCCCTGCCATGGCGATGTACAGAACGCCGTCCACCATCTCCACGTCCCAGGGCGACCGGAGAGCGGTATCTCGGGCGTCACCCGAGGACGATCGCGTCATGGCAACGCTACCGGTGCCCGCCAAAGTTATGACCTGCTTGGTTGCAAGGTCAATGCGTCGCAAGGCGTGGTTACCCTTATCGGCCACGTAGAGCATGCCGTCGGCCACGGCGATGCCCTGGGGGTCGTTGAACTGGGCGGTGTCGTAATCGCCATCCACAAGCCCTGGCACTCCTGAGCCGATAACTGCCTGTACATCGCCATCCACCGACGCCACCAACACCCTGTTGTGGCCGGAGTCCGCAATGTACAGCGTGTTCGACGATGGGTCAGCTAGAACTTTGCCGGGGAAGGCTATGTCATGGGCTGCTGCCTCACGATCGCGCTCCAAGATCCACGGCTTTGGCCTTGGCTGGAGTGTTCCTGCAGCCTCGTACTCTTTTAGCAACGGCGCCACAAAGCTGTCCAAGTCCTCGAAGCGGTACTCGCCTTCATGCTTCCCGATGATCATGCCTTCGGGGTCGACGAAGAACAGAGAGGGCCATGCTCTGACGGCGTACTGTTGCCATACCGCGAAGTCACGGTCGTTCACAACCGGATGCCGGATGTCATACCGCAGGACGGCCTGTTTCAGGGCTTCTGTCTCTTTCTCAGCAGTGAACTTTGCAGAGTGGACACCCACCACCACAATCTCGTCAAGATACTGCTCTTCCAGCTTCCGCAACTGCGGAAGTATGTGCATGCAGTTGACTCAGCAGAACGTCCAGAAATCCAGAAGGACCAACTTGCCCTTCAAGTCGCTCATCTTTAGCGGCGACTCGGTGTTCAGCCAGTCGAGTCCCTCAGGGAACTCAGGCGCATGGACCACGCTCTGCTCGGTCAAGGTGTCCTCCCCAAATGGCGACTAGGTTCAATTTCTTCATGCATTGTCCTACAGAACCTCGGTTACTGCACCTCAGATTGCTCAAAAGTCACTTCACCCTAGTCTGAGCCATTCTGGAGTTAGCCTGGCTGACGGGTTATGTGGGTGCAGGGCATGCCCTGCCTGCCTTGCTCTGGTTGTATCTAAAGGGTATCCTCATGGGGTTGCCCCATATAGAAACGCTAGGTGAACCTAACGCCCATGGCTATTCAGGAATCTTCTGATTCAACTCTCATAGAAAGCTCCAAGAGGCCGAAGATCTTCCACGGCTGGTATGTGCTGGCCGCCAGTTGTTTCGTCATGGGCTTCTCATCCGGAGTGAACAACTACGGCGCAACGGTTTTCTTCAACCCCGTGTCAGAAGCCCTTGGACTGAGCGCATTCCTGACCTCTGCAGCTATTTCATTGGCTAGAACGGAGAACTTCGTTCTAGCGCCATTGATCGGTTACTTCATCGATAAGTTTGGCCCTCGTGGTCCCGTCCTTGTTGGTATGACCATAATGGGCTTGGGCCTTATCATGTTCGGCCTCTTCGCCAACAACCTCTTCATGTTCATCGTCACCTGGACGTTCATGGTCTCCCTTGGCGCGAACATCGGCGGATTCGCACCCAACTGGACCGCCATCAACAACTGGTTCGATCGTAAAAAAGGCAGAGCTATGGGCATTGGGATGACCTCCCAATCCATGGGTGGTGTCGTTCTTGCCCCGGTGTTGGCTTTTATCATTTCCCGCTGGGGCTGGGAGACGGGGGCAATTGTCACCGGCATAGCGGTTTTCCTTCTGGTGATCCCCATATCACGGTTTATTCGTACACGTCCCCAGGATATGGGCCTTCTGCCAGATGGCGATCCACCTAAGCCTGTTTCCAGTGCTGATTCCAGTGGAGCCACCGTATCTTCGGCAGTAGCTGGGATTACACAAACCGTCAACTTCTCCATAGGGCAGGCCAGGAGGACAAAAGCCTTCTGGGTTCTGATGGGCGCCCTGGGTCTTCGCCAGATGGGCCAGGCCGGGATGCAACTGCACATGTCCCCTATGCTCCAGGAGCGCTACGGCTTCGGTGCGGTAGAAGCGGGTTTTCTGATTGGTCTCCTGGCAGTTACGGGCGCAATTGGCGGGATTAGCATCGGAATCATCGGCGATCATTTCCCCAGAAGGCGCGTTATGGGAATCGTCGTGGGGTTGGAAGCGCTTTCCATTTTCCTTGTTGTATTGAATGTCTTCTGGTTCGTGTACATTTTCCTGATTCTTTTCGGCTTCGGTCAGGGTGTCCACGCCTTGAACAGGGCAATGCTAGGGGAGTACTTCGGCAACAGCCACTACGCCAGACTTTGGGGCATCCTTAGCAGCGCGACCACACCCCTGGCAGCGGCAGGCCCTATCTATGCCGGATGGTTGGCAGACGCGTCCGGCTATGGGGCGGTGGTTTTCACGTTCATGTTCTTCTACGCCTTCTCAGCCATCCTGTACTGGAACTGCAGAAAGCCAACCCTGCCCAACGCATCATCAGATGAAGAGCCCGCGTTGCCAGAACAACCAAATGCCGGATAACAAACCACAGCGCAGCGGAGTACTACAGTGCCTCCAACGGTGAAGCGAGGCTACGTAGACGTCAACGGGATGAATGGCCATTACGCCATGGCGGGAAATGGGCCTCCCGTGGTGCTGCTCCACGGCCTTGGCACTTCACACCTGACGTGGCAGGAGAACATCAAGGCGTTGGCAGCCCACTTCACGGTCTATGCCATGGACATCCCGGGCCACGGCGACAGCGTTAAACACGGCGTCGACTACACCATTGAGGCAAGCGTTGCCTTTACCTTCGGGTTCCTCGATGCGATGGGGCTCCAGTCCGCGGCGTTGGTAGGCAACTCCATGGGTGGCCTCATCGCCCTCAGAAGCGCCCTGGCTGAACCAGATAGGGTCTCACACCTGTGCCTCATCGATACGGCGGGCTTTGGGAAAGAGATTGCCCCCGTCCTTCGCATCATGCCGCTACCATTCGTAGGCGAGTATGCAGAGAGCAAGGCGACTCGAAGCACATCGAACATGCTGCGTCAGATCTTCGCAGGCAGGAAGGTTGCCACAGAGGCGCTGACAGCAGAGCTTGTCCGTACCCGCTCATTGCCTGGCGCGAGGGCCGCGGTGCTGAAAACCCTGCGAGAGGGTGTGAACATCTTTGGTATGAAACGCAAGCACAGGTTGTTGAAGCGCCTTCCTGAGTTGCCCATGCCAATCATGGTCGTCTGGGGTGGCCTCGACCGTTTTTTCCCAATTGCCCGCGCCTACGCAGCCGTTGATGCTGTACCCTCAACTCGACTTTTCGTGCTTCCTGACTCAGGCCACTGGCCACACATGCAGGAACCGGAAGTGTTCAACCTGGAATTGACCGCCTTTCTCAACGGCAGCGCCGGAGAGTGATTCCCAAAAATATTTTGAAAGGCAGGAAAAGACGATGAGCCTTGATACTGTTGGCGTTTTTGGTATAGGAGAAATGGGCACTGCCGTAGCAAAACTGCTGCACGATAACGGTGTGAGGGTGGTAACAACCCTTGAGGGCCGTACTGTCAAGACCAAAGCAAACGCAGTGGCTGCCGGCGTAGAAGACCTCGGCTCAATGGAAGAGGTGGTTCGAGCGTCAGACCTGGTACTGTCGATGCTGAGTTCAAAGGTTGCCGCAGATGTCGCACGCCAGGTGGGTGAAGCCGTAAGAAGCGTGGGAGCTCATCCCATGTACGGCGAGTTCAACGCGATAGCGCCGGGCACCGTGCAAGCCATCGAGGCCGATATCGGTGACTGCATGGACGTGGTTGATGGCGGCATCGTCGGTGGACCCGGCAACCTGCCAGCAGCTACATTCTACCTGTCAGGCCCAAGGGCGGCTGAGGTTGCTGTCATAAGCGAGTTCGGTTTCACCACTCGAGTACTCGGCGGTGTTGTTGGCCAGGCCTCAGGGATGAAGCTCTGCTACGCAGGGATGACCAAAGGCCTATCCACCATGGCTCTGGATCTGCTGCTTGCCGCTACTGCCCTGGGTGTTGAAGAATCGGTACTCGAGCAGTACAAGAAGTCGATGTCCGGCGTGCTCCAGTTCGTGGACCGCTTTGTGCCCGGTAACCCCAAGCGCGCGGTGCGAAGGGCCGAGGAGATGCCGGAGGTAGCAGCCATGATGGACTCTCTGGGCTTCAGCGGCAGTATCCACCGTGCAGCCTATGAACGAATGAAGTGGTTGGGTGAGTTGGAAATGGATACAGACGGAGCGGAGGACGCGGCTGCGGTTGCCAGACAGATCATCGACGCTTCAGGAAATTAGCTACGCTTGCATGGCGTGGGGCTGAGGTGTAAGCTCCCAGAGTTAAGGACTAACTTATTTCCTTTGGAGTTTCGGTGGATGAGCCCTCAGTAGAGCAAAGAGTACAGCCAACTGTATCACCACATATATCCAAAGGATGACGGTGTAGTCACCCCTGATATCGAACACCAGCGTAGCGGCCAGTGGCCCAACCGCGTTCGATGCCATTTGCCAGGGCAACACCACACCACGCAACGCTCCAAGGTGCGCAGAGCCGTAGTAGTCCGCCAAAATGACCTGCTGTGCCAGGAGCGACCCCGCAAAGCTGGCGCCGTGGACAAATGCGAATATCATCCCTATCCACACCCCATCCACGCTCATCAATAGGAGCGTTCCGCCAACCATCCCCGCATGGAAGCCCACAATGACCCACTGCACCGATATACGTTCCGCCAGCAAACCAGACAGCAGAGCGGCAGGAATCCCTGTGAACGACCATACAAGTAGAATGGTCACTGCCTGAGAGTCGCTAAGGCCTTGATCGCTCAAATAAGGGATCAGGTTGAAGTTCACACCGGTGTTCACAAAACTGGTGAGGCAGAGGGTAGTCAGGAGAATGTAGAACGTCCGAGTGCGCAACGCCTCTTTCAGGGTGAAGTGCACTTCAGGCTGGCGAGAGCGTTTCTTCGTAGTTACTGACGCAGATTCTGACCCCTCCTCACCTGGAGGCGGGTCTCCATCCGGTCGAAGCCCCATATCCTTCGGCTCTCTACGCATCCACAAGAGGACAGGGATTAGCGTTATGGCCCAGGCGAACACTCCCATAGCAGCAGCAGCCACTCGCCAGCTGTACGCAGTGATGATCATCTGAACAGCGAAAGGAACCGCGCCCTGGCCAAACCGTTGCCCCAGATTGCCATAGGCAAGGGCCCTGCCACGTTTGCGGACGAACCACTTCGCCAGGACGGTTTGGTTGGTAAGGTTGATAATTCCCTGCAATAGCAGTCGCGTCATGATGACGATGGCATAAAACTGCCACAGAGACACGATGCCGCTCATGGCGATGAGTAGGCCACCCATAAGCAAAAACGCGATGAACAGAACCCATTTCGCACCGAATTTATCGATGATAGGACCGACGATGAGTGCTACGAGGCCACCAAGCACGGTGCCAATAGCCACGGCCCCTGCAATGAGCGAGCGGCTCCAACCGAACTCTGCTTCCAGTGGTTTGACGAAGACGCCTATGGTGGGGTTTACGTTGACGCCGGAGGCAATGGCTGAAGCAATAGTGATCCAGACAATGACCCAGCCGTAGTACATGCGGGGGCGTTTGGGTTTTTGGGGTTGTTCGCTAGAGGGTTCCGTACCGGCCTCCTGGCTGAATACCACTAGATTCGATGGGGCTCTGCGTTTCCAAAGGGTTTACTGAAACCCCTTACCTTGTTCTTTCAGACTGACAAATCCGCCCTGGGCCAGGACGATGTGATCCAGTAGTTCAATGTCCAACAACTTCGCAGCCTCAAATAACTGGGTGGTCACCTTAATGTCGTCACTGCTAGGCGTTGGGTCCCCTGACGGGTGGTTGTGCACCACAATGACCGATGGACAGTTCTCTTTGACTGCGTCCCGGAATACCTCTCCGGCCCTGATAACTGCGGTGTTGACGTTCCCCCAATACACTTCAGAAACAGAAAGTACCTGGTTCTTTGTGTTCAGAAACAGCACCCGCAGGCTCTCCTGGGTCAATAACGCCATTTCCGGCGTGAGGAGGTTAGCAACATCCTGAGGGGAACCTATCACCGGTCTATCGCCGCTAGGGAGGGCTGAGAGCCGTTTTCCAAGCTCCAGGGTTGCCATTATCTGAGAGGCCTTGGCCTCGCCCAGTCCATGCACCTGCGTTAACTCCCGGAAGCCTGCCTTGGAAAGGCCTGCCAGGCCGCCACTGGAGGAAAGAACACGAGTGGCCAGGTTGATGACATTCTCTGAACTAGAACCGGTCCGGAGAAGAATGGCTAACAACTCTGCGTTACTGAGGTAGTGTGGCCCCTGATCACGCAACCGTTCTTTGGGGCGTTCCCCCTGGGGAAAGTCGCGGATACGAAGCTGGTAGGTTGCCGGAGGTGTCTGTTCATCCATGAGCACCTCCTTCAATCCCGGCCAGACTCGATGCCTACAGGATTCTACGCTTTACTCGCGGCGGACTCACGTTCTGCTTCACAGGTGATACAGACGTAGTTATCGCCCTTCTCTTCTGCGATGCCTACAGCAACGTTGCGCTTTTTCCCGCAAACAGAACAGTTCACCGCCACCAGGGGGGTATTGCCCGTTTTTGACGGGTCATTCTCATACCCCCTGAAACCCTTGTAGTCCGGGTTCTGGTGGCGCAACGCTAAGAAGCGTTCACGGTCTTTTTTTTGACTCATAGCACCCTCGCCTTTCATTCCATGCGAGGTCAAATACTTCCCTCGCTCTTAGGCGATGGTTACGCTGGCTCCGGCAGCCTCAACCTTGGTCTTGATTTCTTCGGCCTCGTCCTTGCTGATGCCTTCCTTCACGGTCTGAGGGGCGGCTTCAACCAGGTCCTTGGCTTCTTTCAGGCCCAGGGTGGTGACTTCGCGGACAGCCTTAATCACGTTGACCTTGTTCTCGCCGTAGCCTGTCAGGGTAACGGTGAACTCAGTCTGACCTTCTTCGGCAGCTCCGCCCGCGTCGCCACCGGCAGGTGCTCCGCCAGCAGCAGGTGCAGCAGCGGCCATTGGTACAGCGGCGCTTACACCAAACTCTTCTTCCAGTTGCTTAACCAGCCATGACACTTCCAGTACCGGCAGTGCCAAGATACCCTCTAAAATCTCTTCCTTTGTAGCCATTGTCGTTCCTCCTGTTGTTTCGTTAATTAGAAATGGGTGTTATCTACTTGCCTGTCTCTTCAGAGCTTTCAGCGCTGTCCTCTGCAGGGGCTTCTTCAGCACTATCCTCGGCAGGCGATTCGTCCGCTGTCTCATCGGCGGCATCTGTTGCGCCAGCGTCTTCCGGTGCAGCCTCACCCTCTGTGGCAGGGGCTTCATCCGTGGTTTCTGGTGCATCGGACGGAGCCTCTTCAGCGGGAGCTGCTTCGGCGACAGGAGCTGTTGATTCAGCAGCCGGAGCCTCAATTTTGCCCTCAGTGGATCGTTCCAACACCACCGCAAGGTTTTGCATCGGGCCGTTCAAGGCACGTACAAGTCTCGCAACCACGCCAGCAAGCTGGCCGGTCAACATAGCCATAAGTACGGGCTTCGGCGGTAGCAATCCTAGGGCGTTGACGTCAGCTGCAGACATTACCTGCCCATCCATGACAGCACCGTTCAACGGCATAGCTATCCTGGTAGCACGCAAGTAGTCTGTCAGCAATTTGGCGGCTGCAACGGGGTCACCGTTGCCTAGCACCAACCCCGTAGGGCCGGAGAGGATCTCTTTGATTTGAGGAGAGCCGATCTCGTCCGCTGCCAGAGACGCAATCGTATTTTTGACTACCCGGTACTCCAGGTCCTGTTCGCGCAATTTCTGACGGAACTCCGTCATAGTCGCAACATCAAGACCTGTGAACCCGGTGCCGATAAGGACGCTGTTGCTAGACAGCTTGCCCTTCAACTCCTCAAGAGCGTCTAGATTCTTATCTGATGGCAATATTCACGCTCCATTATTGGGGCACTTTGGCCCAAAATAAAAACCCCGGCCGTAAGACCGAGGTGAAGAACATCGTGTGCTCTATTCCACCTGCGTGGGTGCTTTCGCATTATAGCCCTAAGGCCACCCACGGTCTCCGGCGACTAACTAGTGCCTATTCTAACGCAACCTGCTGGCTTATGCCAGGTACAGGCTAATCAACCTTTAAGGCTTGAACCTCTGTAACGCTCAACATCAGGCTAGGCCCCATGGTTGATGTGAGGTGAACTGTCTTGAACAGGTTCCCCTTAATGCCTTCAGGCTTGGCCTCGTTGATAGCAAAGATACATGACGCAAGGTTTTCAATAAGCGCTTCTGGAGAGAAGCTGAGCTTCCCAATGGGGACATGGATGTTGGCAGATCGATCCATGCGGACCTCAACGCGCCCACCCTTGGCTTCTTTCACTGCGCGAGGAATATCGTTCTGCTGAACCACTGTGCCTGTTCGAGGATTGGGCATCAAACCCTTTCGACCAAGTACCCGACCCAGCTTACCGATCTGGCTCATCATCTCTGGAGTGGCGATGGAGACCTCGAAGTCTGTCCAGCCCTCCTGCTCGATTTTACGGATCGTCTCCTCATCACCGATGAAGTCAGCACCTGCCTCACGGGCCAAAGTCTCACCTTCGCCCTGGACGAATGCCAGAACGCGCTTTGGCTTGCCTGTGCCGTGGGGAAGCATCGTCACGCTTCGGATGAGCTGGTCTGCGTGCCGGGGGTCTGCATTCGTATAGATGTGCAGCTCCACCGTCTCGTCAAACTTCGCGGCGGTCATGTCCTTAAGGATGTTTATCGCATCCGCAGGGGAATATGGCAGCATATGCTCCCGCTTCTTCGCGGAATCATCGTATCGCTTGCCGTGTTTTCGTGTCGTCTCGGTAGCCATTTAGCCCTCCACCACTTCGATGCCCATGCTTCGGGCTGTGCCTCTGATCATTTGGACTGCGGCGTCAACATCGTCAGAGTTCAGGTCTGCCAGTTTGTTCTGAGCAATCCCCCGAACCTGTTTCAGTGTGACTCGGCCCACGTTCTGTCGAAGTGGCTCCGTGCTTCCCTTCTCAATGCCGGCAGCCTTCCGCAACTGGTCAGATGCGGGAGGGGTTTTGGTGACAAAGGTGAAGGAACGATCCTCATAGACCGTTATTTGAACAGGGATAATGCTACCCATCTGGTTTGCCGTCCTGGAGTTGTACTCCTTAACGAAACCCATGATGTTCACACCGTGTTGTCCCAAAGCTGGGCCAACTGGCGGTGCAGGTGTTGCCTCTCCAGCTTGAATCTGGAGTTTGATTAGTGCCCGAACCTTCTTAGCCATGCAGACTCCTCATAAAGAGGTGCGGGCGTAGGGCCCGCACCTTACCGAACTCAATAGTGATGCGATTAACCGATGCGTTCTGCTTGAAGGAAGTCCAGTTCCACTGGAGTCTCTCTTCCGAAGAACGATACCAGCACTCGCACTTTACCCTTGTCAGCCATCACTTCGTCCACCACACCGATGAACTCACTGAACGGCCCGTCAACAACCTTCACGCTTTGACCCTTGGCCAGCCCGATCTTGGCTCGTGGCTGGGCCGCGTCGATGCGCTTGAAGATGTTGGCTACTTCCTTCTCTGTCAGCGGAACCGGACGTGCCTTACGCTCGCCTTCCTCGTCAGCAGAGATGAAGCCTGTGATGCCTGGAGTGTTCCGCACCACGTACCAGCTCTGGTCATCCATGTTCAATCGAACCAGTACGTAGCCCGGAAAAAGCCGCTCCCGCTTGGGGGTGCGCTTTCCGTCCTTGATCTCTACCACTTCTTCAGTAGGCACCACGACCTCAAAGATCTTGGCTTCCACATCCATTGTGGCAATCCGCTGTTCAAGGTTCTTTTTAACGCGCTCTTCCATCCCGGAGTAGCAGTGAACGATATACCAGTATCCTTCACCTTCGCCGGTGCTCAAGCCGTCTTTTGGGCCTTGATCTATCTCGTCTACGTTTTCCTGCGTAGTCACATCATCCTCCGTTTTCCTGCGGCCCTTAAGACAGAGTGTTCCGGGCCAATAGGCCAAAGAGGAAATCCAGTACGCCGAGGATTAGGCCAACCAGACCGGCAATGGCAATCACCACACCGGTCAGGCGGGTCGCCTCTTGCCGAGTTGGCCACTCGGCTTTGCGTAACTCTGCATAAACTTCCCCGAAGAACCCCATACGGAACATTCTGTTCTGTGCAGCGGAACCCATGCTCTGCTGCAAGGAGGTTCTCCGGGCATTCTGACGTGCCATTAGTGTTACCTCACCTCACGGTGTAGCGTATGAACCCTGCATCTGCTGCAGAACTTCTTACGTTCTATCCGTTGTGGGTCATTCCGTTTGTTCTTTTCAGAATGATAGTTCCGCTCCCTGCACTCTGTGCACTGGAACGTGATATCAGACCTGTCGCCTTTTTTAGCCATGGTGTCCCCTAGTCTGCTACTTTGGTAATAACGCCGGCACCCACGGTGCGCCCGCCTTCACGGATGGCGAATCGTAGGCCCTCTTCCATGGCAATGGGAACGCTCAAGGTGACCTTCATCTTGATGTTGTCACCAGGCATCACCATCTCCACACCTTCCGGCAGGCCGATCTCACCGGTCACGTCCGTGGTCCGGATGTAGAACTGCGGCTTGTAGCCGGGGAAGAACGGCTTGTGGCGGCCGCCCTCGTCCTTGGTCAGCACATAGACCTCTGCGTCTGCCTCCGTGTGGGGCTTCACAGAACCTGGCTTGGCAAGAACTTGGCCGCGCTCGATATCTTCACGGTCAATGCCTCGAAGCAAGCAACCGACTGCGTCGCCGGGCTCAGCCTCATCAAGCAACTTGTGGAACATCTCAACACCCGTGACAACCGTC
>JAPYRQ010000088.1 GCA_029936935.1 Dehalococcoidia bacterium
GCAGGCATGGGGCCAACCTGGAAAAAGACAGACGTAAGCAACGTGTCGTCATTGGCCTTGGCCTTGTTGTTGCACTCCTGGTAATCGCCATTCCCCTTTATGGCTGGGTAACCACCTTCATCATGCCTCCACGTGAGACCATTGTTAGAGTGAATGACATCAGTTATGACATGGGCTACCTCTTGAAGATCATGCGAATGGTTCAACGACAGTCAGAAGCCCAGGGCCAGCAGGTCAACCTGGGAACTATCCCCTTCCAACTGGTAAGCGATTTGGCTGAGGATGAGCTCATTCTCCAGGGAAGTCAGGCCATAGGTCTGAAAGTCACGGACGAAGAGTTGACTGCTCAATTGCGAAGTGAGTTCCTTGGAGCTGAGAGTGTAGACTCTGGGGCTTCCGAGGCGGACCTGGACACTGAGTTCCGTGAGCGATACCGGCAGTTCTTGAATCAAGTCCAGTTAAGCGCCGGTGAGTACGAAGATATTGTTACTCGAAGCTTGTACCGTCAGAAACTTGAGGAGCATCTTGGGGCTACCGTGCCTACAGAGCTGCCTCAAATCCACCTTTATGCGCTGGCAGTTCAGACTCAGCAAGAAGCGGATGTAGCCAAGACCGAGTTTGACAGAGGCGCGCCCTTTGCGCAGATAGTGGCAGACCATAGCCTGGACCCTGAAGCCGTAAGGACTGAGGGAGAAGTTGGCTGGGCCCCATATGGCGTGTTGGATCCAACCGTTGCTGATTTCTTGTTTAGTGAATTGGAACTCGGTGAGGTTTCAGACCCGATTCCTCAGTTTGACTCCGCCTCAAGCCAGGAATTCTACGTCCTTTACTACATACCAGAGCGTGAAGAGTCCCGTGAAGTCTCTGAAGTGAACTTTGCTTCTCTCCGCAATCAGGCAGTTGTGGAGTGGGTTAGTGCTCAGCGTGACATCAATGACGTCCACACGGCCTTTGACTCTAACCAGTATGCGTGGCTTGCTAAGAAGCTCCAGTTGACCACGAACTTGCAATAGCAGGAGTTGGTCATATGGCTGTAAACAATGAGATCGGTATTGGTCTGCTGGGGCTTGGTGGCATTGGCAACCAGGTAGCAGAACACCTTCTCCAACACCTGGACGCTGTCTCTTCACACTTGGATAGACCATTGTCTTTGCGTCGCGTCCTCGTTCGTGACACCGCCCTGCCTCGCGCAGTCACCCTCGCCGATGGCGTCCTCACCGATGACTTCAATGACATCCTGAACGATCCTGACATCCAATTTGTGGTAGAGGTCATGGGTGGCGAGGATCCGGCGGCGGATTACCTGAAGCGACTTCTTGATAAGGGTAAAAGCGTTATCACCGCCAACAAAGAGGTCATGGCCAAGCATGGGCCATCGCTCATGGAGGCCGCTGATAGATCCGGCGCGCAGTTGCGGTTCGAGGCGAGTGTGGGTGGCGGAATTCCCATCATTGGCCCACTACAGAACGACCTGTTGGCAAACGACATAACGTCCATCCGCGCCATCATCAACGGCACCACCAACTACATCCTGACCAAGATGGCCCAGGAGGGCTTGGACTTTGGTGTGGCGTTGGCCCAGGCCCAGGCGTTGGGCTATGCGGAGCCTGACCCTACCAACGATATTGAAGGCATTGACGCCGCGTACAAGATTGCGATTCTAGGCTCCCTGGCCTTCCATACCGCTGTGGCACCGGAGCAGGTATATACAGAGGGCATTACCGGCATGGCGGCTGAGGACTTTGAGTTTGCCCATGAACTTGGATACGAAATCAAACTACTGGCGATAGCTGAACGGACCGATGCCGGTGTGCAGGCACGGGTACACCCTGTCCTTCTCCATCAGGAGAGCATGCTGGCCAAGGTTGAAGGGGCATTCAACGCCATAGAGGTCTGTGGCGATCTGGTTGGGCCTGTGGTGTTCCATGGCCAAGGGGCTGGAGCCGCACCTACCACCAGCGCCATCATCGGTGATTTGGTTGCAGCGGCTCGTAGGGACGGTAAATCAACCACCTCTCGCCCATGGTCCAAACTGCCCATGAAACCCATGGCGGACTTGGAGACCCAGTACTATCTGCGAGTCAGCATAGCGGACCAATCCGGTGTGTTGAGCAAGATCGCGAGTGTGTTCGGTGAAAACAACATCAGCATCGCCAGCCTGACGCAGAAGGATGGCGACAATCAACTTGGCACGGCTCAACTGGTCATCACCACCCACCCTGCTAAGGAAGCGGCAATGCAGACGGCTCTGCAAGGCATTAAGAATTTGTCTGTCTTGCACAAAGTGCATAATTTGCTACGGGTAGAACCGATATAAACCCCCTACCAATAGCTGCTGCATCCGAGTATGCTGTACACAACGACTATTGGAGCGTTCGATGACTCAGGGCGTTCTTCAGACATATCACGAATTCCTTCCCATAACTCCTGCCACGCCGATGATTACATTAGGCGAGGGTAATACGCCATTGGTGCGCTCGCATCGGTTGGCGGAGCAGTTAGGCTTGGATCACCTCTACTTCAAGCTGGAAGGTAGTAACCCTACAGGCTCCTTCAAAGACAGAGGCATGGTCATGGCCGTTGCCAACGCCATTGAGAACCAGAGCAAGACCATCATCTGTGCTTCCACAGGCAATACCAGCGCCTCTGCAGCCGCCTATGGTGCCCATTGCAACCTCTCAACGGTGGTATTGGTGCCTAAAGGGAACGTAGCCAGGGGCAAGATAGCCCAGGCCATCGCTTACGGCGCAAACATCCTTGTCATCAAAGGCAACTTTGACCAGGCTCTGACCATGGTTCGGGAACTCACAAGACGCCACCCTATTGCATTGGTGAACTCCGTAAACCCCTACCGCATTGAAGGCCAGAAAACAGCCGCATTTGAAGTCGCAGACGCTCTGGGAGACGCCCCGGATTTCCTTTGCATCCCTGTAGGCAACGCAGGAAACATCACTGCCTATTGGAAGGGGTTCGAAGAGTATCAGGAGACAGAGCACACCACCCACTCTCCGCAGATGTTCGGGTTTCAGGCCGAGGGGTCTGCGCCTATTGTTCGAGGCGAGATTATCGAAAACCCAGAGACCATCGCCTCCGCAATTCGCATCGGCAACCCCGCCAGCTGGAAGACAGCTTTGGAAGCGCGTGACGAGTCCGGTGGGATCATCGATGCGGTCACTGACGAAGAGATATTGGCAGCCTACAAATTGCTGGCACGACTCGAGGGTATCTTCTGCGAGCCCGCCTCTGCCGCATCCGTTGCGGGCATGATGAAGTCGGTTGCCAAGGGACTCATCCCCAAGGACAAGAAAGTAGTCTGTGTCCTCACCGGCTCCGGGCTGAAAGACCCAGATCTGGCGAACCAGATTGCTGACATCCCGCTGCGAGAACTTGGTACAGAGATTGACGATGTGGAGCGGGCCGTCCTCTCCATGTAGCCACAATTTGATATAACGAAAAGAGCCCCCGAATTTCGGGGGCTCTTTTCGTTGCTAGTGTTACTGTCAGGTAGGTTGTTGCAGGGCTACGCCCTGCTCCACCAACCGTACGGGTCTACGACCGGACCTCGCTCATCGACGAAAGGAGACCTGACGGAAAATCTCCGCGTATTCCGCACCGACTTTCTCACCGTTTGCCTTGGCACGGTTGCGTGAGCCTTCGCCGGGGTCGCGGCCAAGGAACTGGCTCCTGTGCTGCTTGAGCGCCTCAATTTTGGTATCCATGCTCTCGCCAATATCGCAGAACATGTCCGGGTCTTCAGATCCCCAGAAGAGAATGGCGCCTACCTTGTGGGGCTCCAACCCTGATTCAATCTGCTCAGGAAAGTGGTAGATGTCCCTGGCGTAGGGGTAGCAAGCGTCTTGTGCCACCACACCGATGGTTCGGTGGTCCCGATGGGCATGGTTGAGCCTGTGGTACGGCTCCGTGGTGAGAACAACGTCCGGCTTGAACCGTCGGATCGCATTAACCAGGTGTCCTCGCAAAACGGCATCGTCTTCCAAGCCACCGTCGTGGATACGGAGGTTGACCACCTCTTTGACACCCATGACCCGTGCGGCGTCAGCCTGTTCCTGCTCTCTGGTATCAATCAAGTCGTCGGATGTCACGCCTGCGTCGCTGGTGCCGGCTCTGCCGTCAGTCGCCAGGACCAGGTAGACCTCTGTTCCCTCTTTGATCCACTTTGAAACTGTGCCGCCGCAACCACCCTCAGCATCGTCGGCGTGTGGGGTGAAAATCAGTGCGACTCCCGGTGTTTCTAGGGGCTCCATGGACGTTCCTCCTGTGATCAGCCGGATTCACCAACTGGTCTGAATGTGATTCATGTTGGTTGGAAGGCCTCTCCGTATGGCAATAAAGGAGGGCGTCGCTGGCTGGCGGCGCCCTTACAGAAAGTGCTGCCTCTCCCCTAGCTACTCTGCTACAATGGGCTATCCTTGTCAAGGCGAAAACATACCCATGAGCAACGCTACAATCGACTACAAACCCTTCACCTGGGAGGCCCTAGAGCCTTTTACTGACCTGGTAAACGCCGTTCAGGGGTTGGTGGGCACCCCAAGGGCCTTCGATGCTGGTTTCATGGAAGAGTGGCTCAGATTGCCAGGTCGATCTGCCCCGGACGATTGCCTGGTAGCCTCTTCCAGCGACACGCTGCTGGGGTACATGTTCGTTCACCAGGAGCGGCCGATAAATCGAGTGGTGCTGGAAGGTGGAGTTCTGCCCGCACATCGAAAGCAGGGCGTGGGCTCCCACTTGTTCGATTGGGCATTGGATTGTGGCCGAGACGCTAAAGCATCCATAGCCCATGCCTCGGCACTGGAGGGTGATGCGGAGCAGATCGCCTTCTTGGAGGGCAGAGGCTTCACCCTTGTGCGCCACCATGATCAGATGGAATGGTCAGGTCAGAGCGTCCCGGAGCCGACACTGCCGCAGGGGTTTGTGTTCCGCCCGTTCCGTGCTGGCGATGAGGCTGGACTGACAGAGGCCCAAAACGCCGCGTTCAGCACCCAGTGGGGGTTTTCTCCAAACACCATTGAACAGGTTTCCTATAGCGTGAACATGAGTCGCTCAGACCCCAGTGGCGTGGCACTGCTGGTGACGGGTGACGAGGTTGCTGGCTACTGCTGGACCCAGACAGCGGCAGAGGCTGCGCAC
>JAPYRQ010000089.1 GCA_029936935.1 Dehalococcoidia bacterium
GTGACTGACCCACGGTCGATCCGTACCTACCTGGAAGGGGTTGGCTTGCCGGCACGGGCGCCACCGATCGCCCCGGCTCGACCCCATCCGCAGCATGAGTTCGACATGAACTACGCAGCTTCGGCTGCCTGAGGAAGTCGAAGGCGCTGAGTTTTCCGCTCAAGCTGCTCAAATCTTTCATCAACAGTCATTGGTCTTCTCCTTTATCATGGCCCAGGCTTAAGCGTCCTGCCCATGCCTTTGCGGTTGAAGACACCGACATCGTCCTGTCGATTCAGAACTGCCTCATCGCACGTGACCTGGGCGAGAACAACGAAATCGACGCGCTCATCGATCCTGACTATCGTCGCTGTGTCATCGCCCAGTATTTCTCGGGAAGAGCGCTCTCTATGCCTTGGATGATGTCGGTGAACATCCGCGAGTATTCGCGCCGCTTGTGTGCCACGACATTGAACCATAGACCGGGCAGTGCAGAACTGCGGATAATACCCTCCTCGCCGGGCTCAACCCGCGTGTAGAGGCCATCTCCTAGCCGGAACCAAAGGAGTCCATCCGGACATATGGCTACGTACTCAGCAACGCCACCGCGCACCAGCAATTCCTGCGATCGCACCAGCCGGTCCTCCCATGGCTCGTCGCGGGCGAAGATCTCTGCGACCAAGCTCGGCGGTCCGTCGTAGATCCCGTCGCGGTTGCGAGGCCTGCGGCCGCTGAGTTCGTAGTTGCCGTCGCGCCGGCGAGGTCGGGCGCCGTCGAGCTGGCAGGTTGCCATGATCTGCGGATAGATAACGACGCCCGGCACTATCTTTGCGCCCGCCTGGACGACAACGTCCAGGCCAAAGCCAGTGACATTCATGCGATAGAAGTTGATGGGGGTCAACAAATCGGCCCAACCGCGGCCGACGCCGACAGTGAAGCGGCCTTGGGCGAGGTCCACCGAAGGGTGCATGGACGAGAAGTCGCCGTTATGCGCCATTGTCGAAGCCTAATACTATACGCTGCTCGATCATCATTGTGCTGCCTCCCTTTGAGAGGTTTTTTGTGCTTCAGCACACCAATACGGCTCAGATTAAATCGACCTATGCACGACCACATGCGCGAGGAAAAGGGGTTGGAAAAGCCCTCTTACACTATGCGATCACATGGTCTCAACTACATGGCTATGATCGCGTATTTGTTGAACATGAAACCGCGAATTTTTACGGAGGCCATTTTTGGCAAACCCATTTTGACCTGCCCCCACATATGTATCCACATCCAGAGTTAGGATGTGGCTGCGTGCTCCGCCCCCGGTTTCTGGTCCATCAGGTACGCAAGATTTGAAGTCGCCTATATACCTGTTTCTACGGACTTACTCCAAACCTGCGTCCTACTCTGTCCCTGTGTCCTGAAGGTTGGTAGGCTCCCCAGTCTGGGCGACCCGACGGTCACGGGGGGAACCCTATAGCACCCCCTATTTCATCAGCACCATCTTGTGAGTAGCCATAAACTGCCCGCCTTGCGAACGACTGCCGAGCCTGCAGAAATACAAGCCTGATGCCAGACCATGATCAGCAGCATTCCAGTGGACGTTGTGGTGTCCGCTCTCTTGCCAGTCCTGGACTAGAGTGTGCACCAGTTGTCCCCCAAGGTTGTAAATTTCCAGGGCCACCTCAGCCCGTTCTGCCAGGTAATAGGAGATCACAGTCGTCGGATTGAACGGGTTCGGATAGTTCCCTTCGAGACGAAACACAACAGGGACACGGGCCTGTTCTCCAACGGATGTGGGGGGGGCAACGGAACCCCAGATCTCCAGTTCAGCCATCTGCATCAAGCCCTGGAAGTCGCCATTGACCTCGACAACAGCAAGACGGTACGTGTCGAACCTCTCGCCATTCTCGAAGTACCAAGTCTTGCGCTGATGCCGCTCCCCCCAGGAGTCATTGTCCACCACAGAATGTAACGTGACCCAATGGCTGTCCGCGGCGTTCCAGCCCTGAAACACCCACGTCCTCGGATCACGAGGGGGCACATCGTTTGCCGATGTGATTGAGTACGCGGTTATTCTGGAAGGCTGATCGGTAACAACGTTTACCCAGGAGCGGGTCGCTCGTACCAGGTATTTCGTTTCGATATCGTTGTCGATGAGGTTCGGTGTCTGCTCGCCCGACGGAGATCCGGCACCCTCGCTTCCACTGATCCATGGTTGATCATCATTGGAGCCAATGATGAAGGCACCCTCCTCGTCCGTGATATCGCGGCCCGGCAAGGGGGCCTCATCGCAGCTGTCAAACACGACGATGGGTAGAACCAGATCACTCGAACCAATCGTATGTGAGCGGTTGCGGTCCTCAGTGCCGCACTCTTCAGGGACAACCTCAGCAGAAAAGTCTGCATCTGGATTGGGTCCCGTCTGATAACCGAATGAGTACTGAACTGTGCTTCCCTCTTCGATGGGGATCGTAACTGTGTACCTCGCACTTTCGCCCAATTCTTCCATCGCATGCCGGGTTTCCCGGTCTACAATGGACAACCAGACAGTTCCGCCCTCATACAGATCTTCGACTTCACTCACACCAACACCAAGAGTTACCGTTACCGTGTCCGGTGGCGTGTATCCGGTTGATTGGGTTGGCTTCTGAGCATCGTAGGCCAGCACCTTATCTGTGGAGGCGTCGACCTCCACGAAGCGGATATACAGGCCACGATGCTGTTCTGGGAATGTGACCGTATCTGCTGTCAACAGATTGGCAAAGAGGGAGGCATCCCTGACAGTTCCCACGGTTGGAGCGCCGTCAGGAACGGTGTAGGGATCCGCGTAGTACACCAGGCGATCCGGAACGGCACTTACCAACGCCATGTCGTACGAGTGGCGCCCGTCGACGAAGGCTACCTCTGAGCGAAAGTCACCTGCATCAGCTCTCGGCCTGAAGCTCGCCCCCATGGAGAATTCACCCTTGAGAGCCCTAGTTGCCTCCCCTGCTAGCCATAGATAGTGATCCTCCGGGTCACTCCCGTAATCTGCGAAGTGTATGCTCTCGCTGTAGAAGGGAGGATTGTTGTCGATCTTGTGGTACTGGGTGCCTTCATCGACTTCGTCAAACATGCCCAGGTACAACAGTTCACTTCCGACCTCCAGGGCTGCCTTGGCCATATCCCAGAAGTAGTAGCCGCCGTCCCGCGGTTTCTGGTACCCATTTCCGTGTAAGATGAACTCTCGGATACCGGGAGAAATCGTGGGTGCGTAATTGATGCCTGCCGCATTGCACCAGGCGAGATCGGCCTCTACCAGGTTCTTGAACCTGGACCTCATCTGTGCGCGACTGAAACGGCTCGTGTGCCATGGCTGGACAATATCAACACGTGTGACAAGATCCAGGAACATGGCATGTTCCTGTGGATCGTCGATGATGTCACCACCAGGCTCCCGCCAGTAGGTTGGGATTCCCAACATGATGGAGCAGCCTCCGTATTGGCTGCTGTTCTGCAGCGAATCCACCAGGTCCACCCAATACTTCATGTCCAGACCCCTGGAGGTATGCCGATGTTGGAAACCCACGCCCCATAGGACGACCAGGGGTTTGCCGTGGTGATACAAGTAGGGCTGATCATCCCCACCTGTAGTAAGTCCCAGCTCATCTACCAGGAATTTCCAGTCATCGAAAATCCTGTTTACCTCTTTCGTCCTCAAGGCATCGTTGGCCACGCCGTTTACATGAATGTTGGCACCAATGTCGTACATCAGGGCTATGGCGCGATCATGTTCTCGGGCCGCAGCCAGGGCATTGCCCAGAATCACGTTCATGACGGGACGTAAGCCGAAGTCCGAACGAAACCGCTGCATGAAAGCACCGTCGATGCCGTATTCCTTCATCCAGCGGAAATGCCTGTTCACGGTGGCTGGATGAACCGAACTGAACACGTACGCCGGTGAACCATCGTCATACGTGAAGCTGGTTGCGTACTTCTCATCTTCACTTGCTTCGCGCATATCCGGCCAGTATTCAATCGATGCAGATCCAGGCCGAAACCCGTTGGCGCCGCTGTAATGGCGCCAACTGTCCGTGCCACGGTCACCCCGAGTACCAAACCACCCTTGATATCCGGTCATGGAGATATGATCAAAGGACGTATGAGCTGACGTTGAGCTGTGAACTTGTGCCACTGCGGTTCGCTGGGACATGAACAGGGCGACGCTTGCGATTAACATCCTGGCGAGAAGCCGGGCAGGTCTGCGCGGGTAACTCTTCACGGATCCAATCTGTGAGTGGATGTTCTCGATACGCCGAACCATCGACTTCGCACGCTCCCGGCTCAGAGGGGCCTCCGCTCTCTCATGAAATTCGCACCGTTTTGTATTCGGAAAAGGGCTCCCTTCAGGGAGATGGCGGTCGGGCACACGGACACACCGAGACGCAGATTCCAGTAAGCATGCTGCGGCCGACGAGGAAGAAATCGTTGGTGTTGCGCATCCGCGGAGAACGAATACTGCCTGCAAGCCGGCTTTCTGCGCCGGCGCAGGTCGCCCTGGGCGGCCACCATCATCCATACGCTCCGGTGAACTGGAGAGGACGAGTATTGAGGGCATCTGGTTCGTATTCAATCGCGCTGACCATGCTTTCAACCTCCAATCGACAAGGCATAGTTCAACCCCACCATCAAATTGGAGTCGGAGGTGAGTTGCACGGAGTTAACATCCTGAATCAGCGGCACTTGGCAATAGACGTGCATGGAGAGGGCGTTAACCAGCTGCAACTGTAACAATGGCGCTCTCTTTACACCTGAGCGAGCCCACCATCCGCTGCAATATTGGCGTCGGTTATGTAGGAAGATTCGTCGGAAGCCAGAAAAAGGGCCGTCGACGCAATCTCCTTGGGTTCACCAAAACGCTGCATAGGAATCATGGGTATCATGGATAGTGAGGGCAAGGGAAAATCCGGGCCTGTTGTGGCCAAGGTTGCACCTG
>JAPYRQ010000023.1 GCA_029936935.1 Dehalococcoidia bacterium
GACCAAGGCGGCGGCGGTGGCCAAGGCGGCGGCGGTGACCAAGGCGGCGGCGGTGGCGGTGGCGGTGGCGGACGCTAATCTAAACTGTGTATCCGCCCTAAACCAGATAGTTAGCTGTAAAAGTGGTGGTGACCCGCCTCGGACTTGAACCGAGAACCTAATGATTAAGAGTCAATGACTCCTGTGTTCATCCTACGTCAGCACGCTTCATTCTATATCTAAATGGTTTCGTTTCATAACAGGGTTCTTTGGGGATGT
The DNA here is from genome assembly GCA_029936935.1 of Dehalococcoidia bacterium. Lineage (GTDB taxonomy): Bacteria > Chloroflexota > Dehalococcoidia > Lucifugimonadales > UBA1127 > UBA1127. The sequence continues at coordinate 259 of JAPYRQ010000023.1, forward strand.
TCATCCGCGTTGGGGGGACAATTGGGGGGACGGCGGTGGCACGTGCCATCGATGGCCAGCTTGTCAGGCACCCTGCCGAATACGCTGATGGCGTGGCGGAGGCGCTTTACGACTACCGGGCCGACGGTGAGCTTGAGGTCTTTGTGGAGCGATGCCACGCTCTGCTGGAGGAAGCGGGTGGCACCCTTGACGACGATGCTGTTGAAGGCAGCTGCTTCCGCGCGATAGATTCCGTGTTCAGCAGTGGCTGATTCGCACAGCGTCCGTGGTGTACACTGCTCACATGACTACACAACCTCAATCCTCGGGTAAAAAATCGGTGGTAGCCGTAGTGCGTTCCACGCCGGAAACGGTGCTGGATGACGTAGGCAAGGTCATGCGATTGGCCGGCTACCAGCAGATACTCCCCGCAGACACGCAAGTCATGCTCAAGATCAACATCTCCTGGCAGCACTGGTACCCCGCCTGCTCCACATCGCCGTGGCAGCTTGAGGGTGTGGTCAAGACGCTGCGGGAGGACGGCTACACGGACCTCGTCGGAGCTCACAACGGCACTGTGGTCGTCGACTCGTACGAGGGCGAGGTCGCCAACAAGCACAAGGCCGTCACCGATAAGATGAACGTGCCTACCGTCCACCTGGACGTGGAGCCAAATAAGTGGGTGACTTACAAGCCAAAGGGCGAGATGCTGGTATTGGACAAGATCTTCCCGGAGGGAATCACCATCCCGGAGGGCTTTGAAGGCAAGAGCATCATCCAGCTCCCCACCATGAAGACCCACGTCTTCACCACCATGACCGGAGCAATGAAGAACGCCTTCGGTGGGCTGTTGAACCGCAAACGCCACTGGACCCACTCTGTCATCCATGAAACCCTGGTTGATTTATTGACGATACAGCAGGAGATACACCCCGGTCTCTTCGCGGTGATGGACGGCACCTTTGCTGGCGACGGCCCCGGTCCAAGGGCGATGCGATGGCACATCCCCGGCGTGTTGCTTGCTTCCGCCGACCAGGTGGCCATCGATGCTGTGGCCGCCAAGATGATGGGCCTGAACCCCATGGACATCAAGTTCATCCGACTTGCCCATGAGCGCGGCCTGGGTTGCGGCGACCCCGATGAGATAGAGGTTGTTGGTGAGGACATCTCAGAGGTGAACTTCGGGTTCCAGACGGTGCAGAACACCTTTGCCAGTCGAGGTCAGAAGCTCATCTACTGGGGGCCGTTGAAGTTCCTGGAGAAGCTGTGGCTCCGCTCACCGTTGGTGCCGCTGGCCTATCTGGCGTCCAACGTCTACCACAATGGCTACTGGCGCACCTTCAAGGGCAAGAAGCGCATCCGCGAAGCTCTCAAGACCCCTTGGGGCAAGCTCTTCTCCAGTTACTAGATTAGATAGTAATGTTGTAATAATTAGTCTATTGGGCCAAACCGCTTTAGTCTCCGCCGGAGGCCATACGGGTCCAGGGCTATGCCCTGGCTGAGTGGAGTGCGATGCTTCCAAGCATCAGGTTCCGATAGCCGACCTCACTGAACCCTGCAGCTTCCATCGCGGCCACAAGCTCTTTGGGTGTCAGGTATCGCTGAACGGAGTTCGGCAGGTATTGGTACGCCGTCCGACTCCCCGATAGCGCCCAGCCCACCAACGGCAGCATCCCCCGGAAGCCTATCGTGTAGATGGCTTTGCTGACGATGTTTTTGGGCTTCACGATGTCTAGCACCACCAGTCGCCCGCCCGGCTTGAGGACACGCTTGAACTCGGCGAGACCCAGGGGGACGTCGACCAAGTTGCGAAGGCCGAACCCGATTGTCGCGCAGTCAAATGTTCCGTCAGAGAACGGCAGTGCCAGCACATCGCCCTGGAGTGGTGCGACTCGTTCATTCAGCCCCGCCGCCGCAATGATGGGCTTTGACTTCTGAAGCATGGGATTGGAGAAGTCGAGAGCGGTCACGTGGGTCGCCTGCGTAGCCAGCGCTGCCGCAAGTTTCCCGGTGCCTGACGCCGCGTCCAATGCTCGCTCGACATGATCAGGAGCTGCAAGCCGGACTGCGATTCGACGCCAAGCCTCATCTCGGCCGAAGGATGCCACGGTGTTGAAGGCGTCATACCGCTTGGCGATGCGATCGAACATGCTCTGAACGCGTTGTGGATGGCCTGTGCTCACTGGTCTCCGATCAAGTTGGCTTATGATCGCTGACGGGATTCTTCGCCAGCGCGGATGCTTCCAAAGCCTGCTGTGACGTGTACTTGGGTACCCAACCAGTCTCCCGTTGCAGCTTGTCTATGTCTGCCAACCAGGGCCATCGGATCATATCCAGGCCGCACGCAGGGGAATCGCTCTGGAACCTCAATGCCCAGGAGGCCTGAGTCAGCGGGTACAGGATTGATACTGGCAGAGGAATCGCCCCGCGCCCTGCTACCTGGGCTATACGACTATACGGTACCGTGCCTGCTCCCGCCACGTTGTAGACGCCGGAGAACGGCTCATTCAAGCAGAGCCCAAAGACGTCCAGGAGGTCATCTTCATGGATGAACTGCATCTGTGGGTCTGCGCCGCGGATGCTCACCAGTAACGGTTTGGAGAAGGCCTGTGTGATGAAATTATCGGAGTTTGGCCCCATGACCACGCACCCTCGTAGAGTCGTGACGTGGGTGCCGGAATAGTCTGTGGCGTAGGCCTGAAGCAACAACTCGGTGGCGGCCTTGTCCTCCGCATACTGGAAGCCACGCACGGGCCGGACGGGCGATTCCTCTGTGAACGGCCCGCCATTACTCGCATATGCGCCATATATTGTGCTGCTGCTGAGGTAAACGATGTGGTTCACATCAGCGAACTGGCAGCTCTGAAGCACCCGTGCAGTCCCACCGACGTTTATGCGACGAGCGGCTTCACGATCCCTGCCAGGCTTGAGCTGGAACGCCAGGTGGACGAGGGAACCGACTCCGTGCTCTTTGAGAAGGTCGTCAATCGGTTGAAGGATGTCGCGCTGGTAGCTGTGTACCTTGGGGCTGGGGGAGTCGATGGGTCGGGTATCGAGGGCGACGATGGCCTCGACATCGTCGGAAGCAGCAAGCCTCGCAACCAACTTCGACCCTATCGAACCGGCTGCGCCCGTCACTGCGATGCGAAGGCCGCTAGCCATCGGGAACCACATCGGTGAAATCGAATCGAAGCGTCCCTAGCCCTTGCACATCAAAAGCCATGCCCACCTTGTGGGTGCCGGGCGTCAGCGACACACCTGCTGCGGTAATGGTCGTCGCACGGTTGAAGGCCAGGGTGAATGGCACGTCTTTTGTGACCTCCGTGAAGGCAACGAGCCTGTCCTCTACGGTGAAGCGGGAGTCCTCCATGGGGATATCCGTTCCGTCCAGGGTCAGGGGCAACATCCCTCTGGCGTAACCGGAGCCGAGGGAGTTCTTGATCTCAAAGGCCAGGCCTTCTTCAGTGGCCCGCAGGCTGCCTTTTACATAGAGCCTGCGTAAGAGAAAACCGGGTACGGTTAGCAAAGTAACTTCCTTTATGAGACTAAAGACCGTATTGCCTCCGGCGGAGACTAAAGCCCGCTATGTTCGCCCCCCTGGCCCTCAGGCCAGTCCCCTGCACATGACTACCAACATGGGAGTCCAGAGGGGTTCCCCTCTGGCAAGGGGCTCCGGGGGATGTGCCCCCGGCATACTACCGCAGGCCAGTCCCAGACATGCTAGGAGTTTTCCTCCATTGTGCGGTGCATCTGATACAGACCCTCTTCCACGGATATGACCTCTGGAGGCAGCAATCGTTCCGACCCCAGGAGCTTGGTCATCACACATATCTGGGCGGCACGCTCCACCAGCACCGCTACGTCCATTGCAGCGTCCAGGTCGTGACCAACGGCTACAAGCCCGTGGTTGCTCAACAGCGCGGCGCTCCGGCCTTCCAACGCCTCACATGCACTCTGGGCTAGCTCCTCGCTTCCGGGGGGCTGGTACGGTGCAACGCGCACTTCGCCGCCAACGAGTACTACCACCTCGTCGATGACCGGCGGAATTGCGATATTGCTGACAGCGCACACGCTGGCGTAGACGGAATGGGTGTGCACGACTGAACGTACGTCGCGACGAGCGGTGTACACCGCAACGTGGAGCATGGTTTCCGACGATGGAGGAAGGTCGCCGAAGATCGGGTCGCCTTCGAAGTCGATGATGGGGATGTCTGCGGCGGTCATGGAACGATAGGCACGACGACTCGGGGTGATGGCGAGCAGCGGGGTTTCACCTGGAATCAGAAGGCTAACGTTGCCGCTGGCCCCGGATACCAGGCCTTGCCGAGCCAACTCCTGAGCCGTATCCAACACCGCTGTGCGCTCAGCCAGCCAAAAATCCGACGCCATTGATCCCCCCTGCAATTAACTGCGGCTTATTGTAGTCCTGCAGGGCGCGCCCTGCACCCATATGCCCCGCCAATTACGCTGCTACGTTCCCGATCATCCTGAACCTGTCGATGGACGAACGACTTGATATCTTGTTTAGAGAAACCCTTTAAGCCGCTCCTGCGCTTCAACCCAACGGCCGTAGTGCTCCTCGTATTCCGCCGCTGCTACCGGTTGTGGGTCCACCTTTGTCAGCGTGGTGGGTGCGTTCGCTGCCAGCCCGGCAAGGTCTGGATTACTCGATAGGGACGCCCCTGCGATGAGTGCTGCACCAACAGCGCTGGCGTCAGGCGCAGATGAGACGTTGATCGGTCGACCAATCACGTCGGCGACTATCTGGTTGAATAGCTTGGTTCGGGTCATCCCCCCACACAAAGCGACGTTGCTGATTGCGCTACCAGTCACTTCTTCCAACATTGCACACGAACCCCGCACGGCATACGCAATGTTCTCCATCGCACTGCGCGACAGGTGCCCCTGGCCGTATTCGCTGAAGGTGGTTGGCACAGGAAAAATGAACCCCCCGGGCCGCAGTCCGGGTTGCGATAGATCCAGCGGCGTAGGTCCAAGCAGCGCCAGTAAGCCGTCGGAGCCGGGGGCCACGTTGTTGGCCATCCCTTCCATCGCCTGATATGCATCGTCAGCGGTCCCGAAAACGAGGTCGCGGAGCCATCGGTACGCGTTCCCGCCGTCTCCCGCATTCGCTTCGACAATCCAATGACCAGGTACGATGTGTCTCCCCACCCACGTGCGCTTCCTCGTATCTGGTTGGGGGGCAGCAGTGACGGCCTGCGCGGTCACGCTCCACCCGGCGACGACGCCTACAGAACCTCGCTCAACAATCCCCATGGCCAGAAGCCCGCATTGCGTGTCAGGGCCAGCGACCACCACCGGGATGCTTGGCTTCAGTCCGATGGCTTCAGCTATAGCCTTGGTTACGCCGCCAAGCGATGTGCCTGCTGCGGTGAGTGTAGGGAAGTAGTCTGTGCGTAGGCCAAGTTCCCCCAACAGCCCAGCCGCCCACTCCCCTGAGGCCACATCCAGCAGACCGGCTTCGCCTGCCAGGGTCTCGTTTCCTGCAACCTCCCCGGTCATCCGATACGCCACCCAGTCGCCAAGGGTGAACACCGTAGCTATGCGCTCGTACACGTCTGGGCGATTGGCCTGGAACCACCGCAGTTTGGCTGGAGCAAAGAAGAACGACGGCAGATGCCCGGTGGTGGCGTAAACGATGTCGCCGAATTCCTCGTCCAAGGCCGCGCCCTCAAAGACCGCACGGAGGTCTAGGTTGAGGCCCAGGTAGAGTTCCTTGCCACTGTTATCCAGCATCCCGATACCCTGTCGTTGGCACGTGATGCCGATTGCCGCCACTGAGTTACCTGTAATGTTGGTAGATTGTAATGTTTGATCAATCAGGTTCAGGATGGTGTCCCAAAGCTCACCTGGTACGAACTCCCGACTCAGCTCCGATGCGTCGTCAGGGGTTACGTATGCCGTAGGCGCGAAGGACGATGCCAGCACGTGCCCCGTTTCGTCGGTCAACACGACCTTCACCGAGCTTGTGCCGATGTCGATGGCGAGCAGAGTCCTCTGATGATTGGTCATCGACGTGCTTTCGCGAACTTGAGCAGGTCACGGGTGATCATCTGCGAATACCGTTGCACTGTCTCATCCGTCGCGCCACCGATGTGTGGCGTCAGGACAACGTTGTCGAGCTTGAGTAACGGGTTGTTTGGCACAACGGGATGAGTCTCGTACACATCCAGCGCGGCTCCTGCGATGCTCTTGCTTTTGAGCGCTGCAACAAGGGCCGACTCGTCTACCAACGCCGCTGATGCCGTGTTGATCAGGTAGCTTGTCGACGGCATCAAAGCCAGTTGAACCGCCCCTATCATGCCGATGGTCTCCGAGGTTTCTGGCGCATGCAACGTTACAACATTACTATTGGATAGAAGCTCTTCCAGAGAGGCCGTCGCAACATACTTCGGGGTCGTAGCAAACGGGTCATAGCCCACAACTTGCATGCCCAGTGCGTGACCCAGCCGGGCTACTTTCTTCCCGATAGCGCCCAATCCCACAACCCCCAGGGTCTTGCCTGCAAGCTCAACGCCGCGAAGCTCAGTGTACAGCGTTAGTGGGTCTTCCCAGCTACCACTGCTGACGTATGTATGGGCCGCTGGAATGCGACGCGCTAGGGCGAATGCTAGACCTATCGTCATCTCTGCCACGGCGTTGGCGTTGCGACCCGGTGTGTTGGCGACGACTACGCCGCGCGCAGCAGCAGCATCCATGTCGACCTGATTGGTAGCGTTGCGGCAAAGCCCGATAAAACGCAGTGGTGAAGGGTCATCGAAGACTTCATCGAAGAGGAAATCCACTTCAATGACAACCGCCTCAATCGTCTCGTCAGCTAGCCGGATTGCCAGCTCTGCAGGGTCCCAGAGTCGCTCGGTCTGCGTCCACGACTCGTATAGGACGTCCATGTGTTTGCGTAGTCGGTCAAGCGACTCCGGGGCGAACGGGGCAAGGACGAGGGCTTTCATGGCGGACGCTACCTGACCTGGGTTTGAATCAACTGGAATGCCCGCTCACCAAGTAGTCGCACGTCCTCCGGAGGAGCTTCAGGTGCCCCGCCGGCCCGTTCCAGCGGACTGCCGGAAGCAAGTTCCGCCTTGGTGACCCAACGCCAACCATCGGGGATGCTGGTCACTGGTTGGAGAGGTTTGCAGACGTAGATGAAGTCGATGTGCTGGTGGAAACCCGCCACAGGATCGTCGATGTCTTCGATCATGATGGTGAGGGGCGGTTGTACCTGGGTGGGGTAGGACAACTCGGTCAGCAGGCTGCCCGTGGGCACTACCTCTGCTTGCACCCCCGTTTCCTCCTCCACTTCCCGCAGCACGGCTTCAACAGGATCTTCGTTCTCAATCACGTGGCCGCCTGGTGGAAGCCACGCTTTGACCTTGGCATGCCAGTGAAGCAGCGTAGCGCCGTCCTGAACGACGAACCCGGTGGAAGTGAAGTGTCTGGCGTGGGCCATGTATCGCCTTTCTCTAGTCGGCCTTTCCTAGCCGCTACGACCACGGGCAGAGTGGCATGCGTCACCTGGCTATGTCAAGACTAAGTCGGCTAAAGACTTGGTGCATCTAGTGCCCGTGCGACCTCTGTGGCTGCCATGACGCCACTTCGCACTGCCGATTCCATGGTGGCTGGCCACCCCGTCTGCGTCCAGTCGCCTGCCAGTACCAGGTTGTCCACCGGGGTTCGCTGCGGCAGCCTGTGGGCCTGGGCACCCGGCGTACAACGGAATGTGGCGGATAGCTGCTTCACGACGATGAACTGCTCCACCGCGGCGGATGCGGCTTTCGGAAACACCTTGGCCAGTTCCGGTAGGAAAATGGTACGGAGTGCTTCCTTGGTCATCGGGCCATGCTCCCATGCGCCGCTGATAGAGATACACAGGTATTGCCCAGGGCCGGATAACCCCTGCATGCGTGATTTGTTGAAAACCCACTGGATGGGACTGTCCAGAGTCGCCATGAACTCTTCCTCCATGACAGGGCGGTCGTACCACACGTGGATACCGACGATGGGCGACCACTCCAACTCGTTGGCTGGGGCGAAGAACGAGTCGGCGGCGAGCTCGTCCGGAAGCAGCGTTAGCAACACATCCCATGGCACGGCAGAGACTACGGCGTCTGTCGGTATCACCTCTGTACCGGTATCGACGCCGAAAACATTACCATTTGTAATAATGAGGTTTGTGGCCGTGCGGCCAGCGAGAATCTGGCCGTCGTGTTGGGTGATGTAGTCTCTAGCGGCGTCGCTGATGAGTTCGGTGAGGCCTACGCGTGAGTAGCCGATGTTCGCGCTGGTCCGCCCCTGCAGCAACCCGTCCTGAAAGGCCATGATGCCCATATAGGCGCTAACGTCGCTGACAGAATCATTCAGCACGGGGAGTGTTATGAGGTCCCAGAGCACGTCCATGGATCGCTGCGACTGCCCATGATGCTCCAGCCACTCTCGAAAGGTCTGCGCTTCCAGTTCAGTGCGATGCTTTTCTCTGTTGGTGAGACGAATCCGCAACATGGCATACCCGGCTTTGAGCTTGTCGCGAAAGCCAAGGTGGGGAAACGAAATGAAGGACGGCAACAGATGCAGGGGAGCCGGAAGGAACGGCGCGGCGGAGAACATGCCCACCTTGCCCGCACTATCAACAACTGGGATACGCAGGTTTTGTTGGAGCATGGTCTGGTCAAGGACTCCTAGCTGCTGGAGGAACCCGGTGTACGCGTTGCAACAGCCCAGATAGACGTGCTGGCCGTTGTCCACTTCCTGACCGGTCTCAGCGTCGGTGAAGGAAAATGCTCGACCGCCCAAGAAGGGTCGCTTCTCAAGTAGAGTCACCGAAACGCCTTGATCCACCATTGCGCAGGCAGCCGAGAGGCCGGCAAGACCTCCACCAATCACCACGCAGTGATTACGCGCTCCAGGGGAACGTAGCTCTGAGCCCATATTCGCACCGTCATGAATAGCTTTTCTCTAGGCGGGAGTGATATTCGCCGTTCATACACGTCGTAGTCCTTATCCTCAATGCGGTCAAGGAGCCGACTGTAGATACCGCCGAGCACTGAAGGACAGGCACGGGTCCGCATTGGCAACAGCTTCAGCAAGCGTTTTCCCTTTGTGAAGTATTCTCGGGCACGAGCAACCTGAAACTTCATGAAGTTAGTGAATTCCTCGTTGAGTTCACCGGCCATGAGCTGCTCTTCTGAATACCCAAAGCGTGCAAGGTCTTCCTGCGGCAGGTAGACCCTACCCATTTCCGCGTCCTCACGGATATCTCGCAGGATGTTCGTCAGCTGCATGGCAAGACCAAGTTCGATGGCATACTCGCGAACCTTGGGGTCCTTGTACCCAAACACCTGAATGCATATGAGTCCGATGACTGAAGCCACTCGATAGCAGTAAGCTCGGAGGTCTTCAAACGTCTCATAGCGGGTAATCGTCAGGTCCATCTCCACCCCGCGGATGACCTCAATCAGGTCTTCCCAGGGGATGCCGTACGCTTGAACCGCGTGGGCAAGCGCCTCGTACACAGGTCCGTCAGGGTGGCCGTTCTTGGCCTGCTCCAACTTGTCTTCTACATCACCCAGCTGCCTCAGCTTCTCATCGAGCTCCAGGGGCTCATCGGCAATGTCATCGCACAGTCGACAGAATGCGTAGGCGGCATAGATGGCGAGACGCTTCGCCTTGGGCAGTGTAATGAAGGCATAGTAGAAGTTCTTGGCTTCTGCCTTGGTTATTCGCTGGCAGTGTTCATAGGCTTCAGTTGGGATTGCGTTGGCCAAATTGGCTCTCCGTGTATCTGTCTGCCCGTTGGAGTTGTGTTCCTGTTATATCTGTCGAGTGAGCTTCATCCACAAATAGGTCTTGAGCAGCAGCCACGCCTTACGAGACTTGCTCACCCTGGGACGCTTTGAGAGGACATCGTACCTTTGACCGCGTATGGCGTCCAGCACTCGGAGCCCTCCCAGGCTGAAGAGCTTGATATGGAGGCGGGCTTTTCCTTCAACCAGCTTCACCAGGGGAGCCCCCTGCTCGAAGTAGTGCTGCGTTCGCTCTATCTGGAAAGCCATGAGAGAGCGGAAGGCATCGTTGCATACCCCGGCGGCCAGCTCTTCTTCCGTATAGCCAAAGCGGGTCATGTCCTCTTGTGGCAGGTAGATGCGGCCCATCGCATAGTCGCGATGCACATCCTGCCAGAAATTGGCCAGTTGTAGGGCGGTGCAGGTGAAGTCCGAGAGTCGATGGCGCTCCTCGTCACTGTAGCCGGAAATGTAAAGGTAGAGGTGGCCCACCGGGTTGGCGGAGTGCTCGCAGTAGTTGAGCAGGTCCTCAAACGTGTTGTGCCGAAGGCGTACCTGATCCATGCGGTTGGCTTCGATGAGCTTGCGAAAGGGTTCCGGGGGGATGTTGTAGGTGCCGATCGTGTGCTGCAATGCTTGGAGATGGAGTGCTTCCGGGGTGCCGGAGTAGCATGACTCCAGGTCCGCGGTCCAGGCTTCCAATAGCGCCAGCCGGTCTCCTTCTGCCTCGTCGCCCAGGTCGTCCACGCCGCGACAGTACGCATAGATAGCCGAGAGGTGAGGGATGATCTCTTTCGATAGGAACCGTGCCGCAACAGTGAAGTTCTCGTAGTGAGAGCTGGCAAGCCGAATGCACTCTTCGTACGCTGGCTCCAATTCCTTTGGAATGCCTTGCTCAGTAGGCGATGCCATTCTGTATGCCTTTAGACTCCCATGACCTGTACGATCGCCTCACGTGGGCGTGGACAGTCCAACTCTATGAAAAAGATACGTTGGTACGTGCCAAGCTGAAGTTCGCCGCTAATGATGGGAATGCTCTCACTGGTGCCAAGGGTCAGATGCTGGCAGTGCGAGTGTCCGTTGGGAGATTCATCAGGGTTCATATTGACGGTTCGGACCTCAAAATCATTGTGCCGGTATGTCCCATCTTTAGGAGCGATGTGTTCCAGCAGATTTTCCAGGTCTTCCATGAGCAAAGGCTCCAACTCATTGATCTTGATTGCCGCAGTAGTGTGTTTTGAGTACACCGTGGCAACGCCCATTGTGATGTTTGCTTCCCTCACAGCGGTGATGACACGGTCAGTGATGTCTACAAACTCAGGTGCTTTCACGGAATCCAGGGAAATGGAGTACGCGGAGACCTTCATTGGGCCTTCAGCCGCATCTATCGGGGTTACCGTGTCTTCAATGATTGATGGACGGTGATTCAAAGTTGTTCCTCTCGTGCCTTTAACCCAACCCGGATTATAGCGGACGGGTGGGTCAGCTAATTTGCCGTACTTTTTGTTACACCCTCTTCAATGTAACGCTTGAACCGACCAAGGGCCATTAATGGCCAGTAATTCCTGTAAAGATGATAGTTGATCATGAACCCCGCCGGGAGCTCAACCCCCTGGAACTTCGGGTCCCCCGGTTGTGGTGCCTTCTTCAATCGCTGCCCTACACCGTAGCCGGGGAATCCTGTGCCGGTAAACCATGGTTCGTCCCATGTTCCGTCTTCAGCCTGGGTATCCGTCAGGTATTTCAGACCTCGTTCTACACCATTATGCTTCCATTCACCTGCTGCCATCAATGCCAACAGGGCCCATCCTGTCTGAGATGCAGTGCTGGGACCCTGCCCGGCCAGCGATGGATCGGCATAACTTGCGCAGCTTTCCCCCCAACCCCCGTCCTCGTTCTGGTGGGACAAAACCCAATCAACGGCCCTGCGAACCATTTCGCTGCCCATGTCTTTGTCCAATGCTTCAAGGGCGGGCAGGATCGCGCCGGTGCCATAGATGTAGTTGACGCCCCATCGCCCAAACCACGAGCCGTCAGGTTCCTGTTCAGCCCACAGGTATTTGATGGCCCGCTGAAGGGGCTTCATGTCTTCAGAGTAGCCAAGTCTAGCCAGCGCCTCCACCACGTGGGCCGTCACATCGGCGCTTGGTGGGTCAATCATCTCTCCAAAGTCAGCAAACGGGATCTTTGCGATGGCACTTCGAGTGTTGTCCTTGTCGAACGCGGCCCAGCCGCCGTTCTTGCTCTGGACCCCTAACATCCACTCAGCGCCGCGTTTGATGGAGTCTTCCTGTCGCTGTCTGTCGTCCAGTTGTACGCGAGTCAACGCAATCAGTACTTCGGCAGTATCGTCGATGTCCGGATACGCATTGTTTGCAAACTCGAACGCCCAGCCGCCGGGGGCCGTGTCTTTGGCTTTCACCTGCCAGTCGCCGCTGACGGTAATCTGCTCATTCATGAGCCAATCGCCCGCCCGTTTCAAAACCGGACTGTCGGTGGGCAACCCTGAGTCCTCAAGCGCAATCATTGCAAGGCATGTGTCCCATGCGGGGGAGACGCAGGCCTGCACTCGCAACGTGTCGTCTTCCTCGATAGTGAATCCTTTGAAACCTTCCACGCCCTTCTGCATGACGGGGTGGTCCACATCGTAGCCAAGTATCTTGAGGGCGATGAGTGAATAGACCCATGGGGGTTGGATGCCGCCCCAAGAGCCATCGTTTTCCTGGTGCTCTACGATCCATGCAACTGCGCGTTTGATGGCGATGCGCCGCATGGGGTTCCAGGGGAGGGAGTTGTACCAACGAAGTGTCCGATCACCCAACCAGAAGGCTCCGGTAAGGCCAAACAGTTTCTTGATACTCGGCAGCCCAGACCGTTTGGACCAACCTTCAGGGATGAGTTCAGGGATGGCGGCACTCTCCGGAACGGCACAGACCGGTTTTTGGGAGAACACGATGCTGAGCGGCAACATTGTGCCCCTGGCCCAGCTTGAGAAATCATAGAGATTCATAGGTACCCAGGAAGGTAGCAGTACCATCTCCGGCGGGAGGGTGGGCACTGCACGCCAACTCCACTGACCAAAGAGGGCCAGCCATATTTTGGTGAACACCCGCGCCTGTGGAACGCCACCTTTGGAGAGGATGAATTCCTTGGCTTTAATCAATCGAGGGTCGTCCTGGGGGATTCCTGCCAGTTTGAGGGCGAAATAGCACTCAACAGAGGTGCTGAGGTCTCCCGGCGCTCCGTAGTACTGCCCCCATGTGCCGTCTTCCCGTTGGGTCTTGAACAGGTTATTCGCCAGTTTTCTCCAGGTGTCAGCGTCGCCGATGCCCAGGAAATGGGTGAGGAGCAGGTACTCTGCTTCCATGGTGGGATTGGATTCAAGCTCGCCCCACCAGTAGCCTTCAGGGGATTGAGTGCGAGTAAAGTACTCCTGGGATTGACGCACAGCCACAGCAACTGCATCTCGCAGCTCATTTGAAACCTGTGACCTCTGTGTCTCTACCATGCTTTGCTTCGTTCCTTAAACGTATCCATATTCCCGGAACCAGTCTACTGACTTACGTAATGCCTCTCTCACAGGGCTCTGTGGAAGGCCAAGCTCCGAAATCGCTTTCGAGCAGTCCACCGCCCTGCGATGCTTGGCGTGGAGGATACCTTCCAGCGGTATCCTTGGCTCTCTTCTGAGAAGCGCCCCTTCTACAAAAGCGTCTACTCGCGCCACGGCCAGTGCAACACCCATTGGTATCTTGATTCTTGGTCGGCGCACCCCGGTTATCCGCTGCAACTCGTCCAGTACCTGGAGAAGCGTCATGTTCTGGTTCCCCAGAATATACCGCTCACCCGTTTTGCCTCGCCGCCATGCCCCTAAATGTCCCTGGGCCACGTCCTCAACGTCTACCAGGTTCAAGTAAGCCTCAATATATGCTGGCATCCTGTCTTTCAGGAAATCCAGGACAATGCGCCCGGTTGGCGTAGGCTTCACATCCCACGACCCTATAGGAACCGTCGGGTTGACCACAACCACGTCCTGACCCCGTTCCACGGCTGCTTCAATCTCTCGTTCCGCCAGGTTTTTGGTCACTCTATAGTGCCCCCTCAAGTCTTCCGATGACAGAGGGGTACCCTCTGTAGCCAGCTCACCCTCCGGCGGCCTGCCTACAACTGCCCAGGTGCTGGTGTAGACGATTCGCTCCACCCCAGCCTCTGCCGCAGCGGCAAGCATGTTCCTGGTGCCTCCGATGTTCACGTCGTAGAACTGGGTAGGGTTCCTGTCCCAGAAGGTGTTCAGTGCTGCGAGATGGAAGACGACGGTGCACCCCTGCATTGCCGTCTTCAAACTCTCGAAGTCCTCTACGTCTCCGTAGGCTGATTCTATTGGTAATCCTTGTAATGTGACGGTGCTGCTGGTCTCTCTCACCAGTGCTCGGACGGATACATCCTCTGCGATAAGCGCCCTGACGACGTTGGCTCCGACGAAGCCGGATGCGCCAGTGACCAGTGCTTTCATTTATCCGCGCTCCACTACGTTAGAAGAAACAGACTGCTGAGCATACGACTCAGCAAAGGCCAGAGTAAAGGCGGTCAGGCTTGCCTGTGCCTGTTTGGCTGCTGCGCTAAGCCTAAGCAGCCCGGGGACCCACCAGGGTCGCAACAACACAGGCAACGCCTGCCTCCAGCGACTCTTCCCACCTACCTTATGGGCGTATCGAACTACGTAGGAAGGCAGTTGATGGTCAACCGTGTCGATGATCGATCGCACAGCCAAGTATGTCACGCCGCTTTTTTTGCAGACCAACCCGATCCAGTAGCTTTCCATCTCAGCGGCTAGGGCACCTATGGCTTTACCTAACAACGCCTTGTCTTCGGGGTTCGTTGCTATGTGGGCAGTAGTCAGACAGATACCGCTTCGGGCAGGGATATCCTCGTCCGCAAGTACCTCCAGGGAAGCCTGCACCAATGGAGCGTCCGTGGCGATGGACTCACCCGTGAGCGTCGTGCCTTCAACAGGCATCAGCGTCTCTGCGACGACCATGTCTCCTGCTGCTCCGCCCGACGTAAGACCGCCGGCGAATCCAAGGGAGACGATGGTTTCAGGATGGTATTCTCTAATGACCTCGCGTGTGGTGGCCTCGGCTCGTTCTTGTCCCATGCCGCTGATGGCTAAGATGACCAGATTCTCGCCTAGTTCCCCCCGGTACGTAGCTAGAGACATCGACGACTTCACACGTTGCCAGTCGCCTGTGTTGAGGACGCCCCGAGCCTCCTCTGGCAAAGCAAACACAAAGGCTAGATCTTGACCCTTCTCTTCGCCGCCATTCTCTGCCACTCGTTTTCTCTCCACAACTTCCTTAGGTAACCGTCAGGAACTAGGGTGCCCCGCTTTACGGGGCCTAGGGGGCACCTACACCGCTGCGTTTGGTGACCAGACTTTTGACCAGAGACGCCACTCCCACCGGGCTGCTGATAGCGTTGTAGATGGTTGCCGATTCAAATCCGCAGTGCATCATGCAGTTGGCGCACTTGTCGTTCACGCCAACACCGTAGTGAGTCCACAGCTCGTCGGTGAAAAGGCCGTTCACGTTGTCCGTATGCCTGTCGGCTAACGGGTAGCACGGCTCACGCCAACCCTGCACGGTGTACGTGGGGTTCGACCATGCTGTGCATTGATAGTCGCGCTCGCCTCGTAGGAAGCTCAAGTAGAGCGGGTTGTTGTAGAAGCGGATACGCTTGATT
This sequence comes from Dehalococcoidia bacterium, assembly GCA_029936935.1. Classification (GTDB taxonomy): domain Bacteria; phylum Chloroflexota; class Dehalococcoidia; order Lucifugimonadales; family UBA1127; genus UBA1127. Next base: position 15,771 of record JAPYRQ010000023.1, read on the forward strand.
GCTGCATCGTTCAGGACACGATTGAACACCCTGATCGATTCTTCACGCGACAGGAACATGTCCTGCGTCGGCCCATCGACGAAATCGTAGCCGGAAGAGACCATCACGCCCTCGAACCCCATGCCCGTCACCAGGGTGAACAGCTCATGCAGGTCTTCCACGTTTGAGCCCTGGAACAGGGTGGTGTTGGAGCAGACGCGATACCCGGCCTCCAGCGCCTTCTTGGCTGCGGTCATGGCCGTCTTCCACACACCTGTGCGAACCACTGCGATGTCATGCTGCTCTTCCATGCCGTCCAGGTGGATGACCCAGCTGAGGTACTTGGAGGGCGGAATCTGCTTCATCACCCGCTCCAGCAGGATGCCGTTGGTGCAGCAGTAAACGAATATCTTGCGACTCACCAGTTCCTCTATGAGGGCTGGTAGCTCTTTGTACATGGTTGGCTCGCCCCCGGCGATGGACACGATGGGTGCTCCGGATTCCTCAACCGCGTTCAGACACTCCTCAAGGGTGAGGGTCTTGGTGATCACCGGAGCGTACTCCCGGATACGACCACACCCCTCGCAGGCAAGGTTGCACGCTTCCAGTGGCTCCAGCATGGTCACCAGCGGAAATCGCTTGCGACGGTGGATGAACTTCTGTTTGAAGAGGTAGGAGGCGGTTTTCCAGGCAAGTTCCGTGGGGCGTTTGGGGCGAGGAGCGCCCTCGGGACGATATGTCGGTAGTGCTTGCTCTGCTGTTGCCATGAACTCTTGTTCAGCGGGTGATTTCGTCGTCATGGTGATCCTCCCCTGTGGCTGCTAATGGTCTCTGCGGACCATGAAGTTGGCGAGTTCGTTCAGCGATGTCTGGGCTTTGGGTCCAAGTTCGGCTACCTTCCCGGTGGCAGTGGCCTTTGCTTCCATCTCTTCTGCGACAGACTGTGCGTAACCGTGGGCGTCAAGATCGTCCAGGATGCCCATGACCACCTCAACAGCGTCGTCGCCCAGATCTTCAGGATTGTTGTAAAGCTGCTCAAGACGCTTTCGCTGGTTCTTGTTGGCCTTGGTGAGGGCATAGACCACTGGCAGGGATTTCTTCTTTCGACGGATGTCCGCGCCCGTAGCTTTGCCCAACACTTCCGTATCGCCCCAGATGCCCAGCACGTCGTCGCGAGCCTGGAACGCCAGACCCAGCAGCCTGCCACATCGAGCGAGGGCTTTCACCTGCGATGCCTCTGCGCCGCCGATGACAGCGCCCAGGTGCATTGCAGCTTCAATGAGGGCCCCGGTCTTGCGTGAGACCATGTCCAGATACTCTTCCGGGGTCACGTCCAACCGTGCTTCAAAGCTCAAATCCAGGTACTGCCCCTCAATGAGTTCCAGGCAGCACTCTGTCAGGACTGTCAGGACTTCAAGGGTGGTCTCCGGCGTAATCCCGGAGAGTTGTAGTTTGTAGAGGGTCGCATCGGCATAGCTACGCATGCTGTTGCCAGCTATCATGGCTTTGGGCTTGCCCCACACCGCCCACACGGTTTCCCGGCCGTGACGCTCAAGGTCCAAATCCTGGATATCGTCATGGACGAGGGAGAAGTTGTGTATCAGTTCCAGAGCCACGGCGGCGGGCATTGCATTCATCGCGTTGCCACCAACAGCCTCGCATGTGAAAAGGCATAGCGCAGGGCGTAGTCCTTTGCCGGAGGTAGCCTGGACGGGAACGCCTTCCGGGGTTTCCCAACCCATGTGGTAGCGCAGCGTAGTGCCAAGGGGTGGGATGCTTGTGGAGAGGCTGGCCTGGAGTGCAGCTTGAAGAGGCGCCTGGTATTTGGCCAAGAACCCTGGCGCGGAAATGGAGCCCGTTACACTGGCTGATACAGACACGGGACTTCTCTTCCCCACGTACAGGTTACCGACTTGAGTCGGACGCTCTCAACCGCGTTATGACCGATAAATACGCCTCACAACGGCTTTGAATAACGATGCCGCATCGTAGCAAAGCTAGCTATGAAGTGTCAAGGAATATTAGCTACCATGGCATGGGTGCCCTGACATAGATGCGGGCCCAAGCACTCCGCGTTGACACGCCAAACAGCCCGCAGCTATACTTTCCTACACGGCACGTAATGACTTTACTCGTGTGCCGCCTGTTCTTGGGCCGGTAGCTCAGTCGGTTAGAGCGCAGCTCTGATAAAGCTGAGGTCGTAAGTTCGAATCTTACTCGGCCCACCAGGACAAACCCCACCCGCTACTTTCTTCCCCATCTGACACGTCCCCTGCTATCCTGTTTCCGTTGCCTTGAGTTGTGGAAGAAGGGACTGCTTGATGGAACCCCTCATCAAAGAGCTACGCCAGGCCCTGGGCCGTCGATACGTCATGCAGCAGCCGGAAGAGTTGCTGGTCTATGAGTACGATGGTTCGGTCGAGCGCGCAGCACCCCAGATAGTCGCTGTCCCCGCTGACACAGAACAGGTATCGCAGGTTGTCTCCGTCGCCCGGAAACATGGCGTGTCCGTTGTGCCACGAGGGGCTGGCACCGGACTCAGTGGCGGAGCAATTCCTGCCATGGGCGGCATCCTCATGCCCTTAACTCGTATGAACCGCATCATTGAGATCGATGCCGAACAACGCATGGCTCTCGTCGAACCGGGCGTGGTGAACATCGATATCTCAAAAGCCGCCGAGCCCTTCGGTCTTCGCTACGCCCCGGATCCCTCAAGCCAGAAGGCCTGCACCATAGGTGGGAACGTGGCGGAGAACGCTGGCGGGCCCCACTGCCTGGCGTATGGCGTCACCACCAATCACGTGCTTGGCATGGAAACAGTGCTGGCGGACGGCTCGGTTATCTGGGTGGGAGGGCGTCAGCACGAGTCTATCGGCTACGACCTTCGTGGAGTGCTTATCGGCTCAGAAGGCACCCTCGCTGTGACCACAAAGGTCGCGGTCAGGTTGCAATCCCTGCCAGAGCTTGTGACGACCATGCTGGCCATCTTTCAGGGGGAGGACGAAGCCAGCGCGGCTGTGTCAGCCATCATCGCAAGCGGCATCGTCCCGGCAGCCATAGAGATGATGGACAAGCTCACAATCCAGGCAGTCGAGCCTGCCATCCATGCCGGTTACCCCGCCGATGCCGGAGCCGTATTGCTGGTGGAAGTCGAAGGCCTCCGGGAGTCGGTAGTCGAAGAGGCTGTTGAAGTTCAGGAGATTTGCCGGGCTAGCGGTGCGACAGAAGTCCGTGTTGCTGACGATCCTGCAGAGCGTGAGCGACTTTGGGCCGGTCGTAAGACAGCGTTGGGAGCGCTGGGCCGCCTCGCTCCAAGCTACTACCTGCTGGACGGCGTGGTACCTCGTACTCGAGTCATGGACGCGTTGCGACGTATCCGTGAGATATCGGAGGAGTACGGCCTTCCCATTGCCAATGTGTTCCACGCCGGTGACGGCAACCTACATCCCTGCATTCTCTTCGATGAGCGCATCGAGGATGAGAAGCGACGCTCCAAAGAGGCTGGCGGTGCGATTCTACGTGCCTGCATCGAGCTTGGCGGCGCGTTGTCTGGCGAGCACGGTGTGGGGCTTGAGAAGCAGGAGTACATGGATCTTTGCTTCAGCGAGGCCGACCTTGAGGCGATGGCGCGACTCAACCCCGGCTTCGGCAGCGGTGAGACCTTCAACCCCGGCAAGATATTCCCAACCGGAGCCACCTGCGTGGAGCTGTTGCAGCACCCGGCAATCACCCGACTTGGCTTGGACGCCTTTGTCTAACGTGAAGGGCGATGTTGCCGTTGACGTGGCTGTACTTGAGCAGGCATTGCCTAATGCTGGCCTCGTCGCCGATGCAAACCTTGCCAGCTATGCCGTTAAAGGCGCTCAGCCGCTTGTCGTCGCTCGGCCTGACAGCATTGAAGGGATGGTAAGCGTTTTGACTTCCGCCTCACGTTTGGGCGCTGGCGTCATTCCCTGGGGTGGCGGGACACGGATGGGGCTGGGAAACGCACCAAGTCGCTACCACGTAGCTCTGGACGTGCAAGGGCTCCACCGCGTGGTGGAGCATCGCCCCGCAGACCTCACCGTCACGGTGGAGGCCGGTTGCACGGTGCAAACCCTCCAGGACACCCTACGAGAGTCCGGCCAGTACCTGCCCATCGATCCTGCATTGCCGGCTCAAGCTACCATTGGTGGCGTGTTGGCCATGGGAACCGGCGGGCCGTTGAGCACAGCCTTTGGGTTGCCGCGAGACCTGGTCATTGGCATGCAGGCCGTGCTGGCTGATGGTTCAATGGTCAAAAACGGCGGCATCGTCGTGAAGAACGTGACCGGCTATGCCATGGACAGGCTGTACATCGGTTCGATGGGCACGCTGGCGGTCATTACCGAGGCCACATTCAAGGTGACCCCGCTCCCCCGTGCCGAGGCGACCGTATCGGCATCCTTCGGATCTGTGGCTGACGCTGTCTCTGTTTGCAACGCCGTAGCTGCCCAGGGACTTCCACTACTGGCTGCTGAAGTGCTGAACCATGTTGCATGCACTCGGGCGGGTTTGGGTGGCAATACAGGGATGTATCAGCTGTTCCTACGGGTCGCCGGACGATCCTCAGCGGTCACACGCTCTGTCGATGCATGTGCTTCGGCATGTCGTGACCATGGTGCTGAGACCGTGACGTCCATGGATGACGCTACTAGTGCTGCAATCTGGAAGAACGTTGCCGATATTGGATGGGAATCGGAGCCGCCTGCGCTGGCTCTTCGTATGCTCGGCACCCCAGCGCAAGGGGCAGAGCTTATGGCGTTGGCCGGGCACGACCCTGACGTCTCTGCCACACTGAGCGCCACTCGTGGTGTCGTACAAGCCTCGTGGGCTTCTGACGCGACCCCGGATGATGTAGCAGGCTACATTGCCGGGCTTCGGAGTAGCGCTTCTGCCATGGGAGCCCAGGTTGTGGTGGAGTCGCAATCCCTGCTGGAAGGCGTTGACGCTTGGGGGCCGGTGCCCGATGGGTTTGCCGTGATGCGTCAGCTCAAAGAGCAGTACGATCCGCAGGGCCTCCTGAATCCAGGTCGATATGTTGGAGGTCTTTGATGGTTGAAAAGACCTGGAAGGTCGGCGTTTCTGCGTTCCAGGGGCAAGATGCGCCGCAGGAAGAAGACCTGTACAGCTGCGTTCACTGCGGCCTCTGCCTCAACGCTTGCCCCACGTACGTTGAAACCGGACTGGAAACGGAATCACCGCGAGGTCGCATCGCTCTGATGAAGGCGGTGTTCGAGGGCAGGATCGGACTTGAACAGGGTGTCATCAACCACTGGGACGCCTGCCTGCAATGTCGAGCGTGCGAGGCGGTCTGCCCTTCCGGCGTTCCCTACGGACGACTCATGGAGCAGACGCAAGCCCAGGTGAAGCGTCAACGACCGGGTTCAATGTTTGGTCGAATCGGGTCTTGGGTTGCGTACAAGCAGCTTCTCCCCAACCTGGGCCAACTCAAGCTGTTGGTAAGGGTTTTGAGAATGTATCAGCAGTCCGGTATTCGACGTTTGGTGCATGCGACCCGAATATTACAACTATTACCAGGTATCGGAGAAGCTGAAGCATCGTTGCCGGACCTCTCCAAGCCGTTCTTTGACGCAAAGGGTCAGGTACATCTGGCTCGGGGAACCAGGAAGCACCGAGTGGCTCTGCTATCCGGCTGTGTCATGCCGCTGGTTCATGGCCCAACCATGGACGCTGCGGTCCGTGTTCTGACACGCAACGGCTGCGAGGTCGTCGTTCCTGCCGATCAAGGTTGCTGTGGCGCGTTGAACACCCACGGCGGGGAGCGAGATGCCGCAAGGGACATGGCACGTCGCAACATAGACACTTTTCTTGGTGCAGGTGTGGACGCCGTTGTCACTGCATCCGCCGGGTGTGGCGCGTCCATGAAGGAATACGATGTGCTGCTTTGTGACGACCCTGCCTATGCCGATAAAGCCACCCGTTTCAGCGAAATGGTGCAGGACATCACGGAGTTCCTTGCGTCGCTGCCTGTTGAATCGCCCAAAACGCCGCTGAACGTGCAGGTCACCTATCAGGACTCGTGCCATCTGGCTCACGCTCAACGGCTGACAGCGCCGCCTCGGACAGTGTTGGGAGCTATCCCAGGGCTGGAGTTGGTGGAGATGGAGCATTCCGATCGTTGTTGTGGCGCGGGCGGAGCCTACCAGTTGACCCAGCGGGAGATGTCCGGCCAGTTACGTACCCACAAGTTGGAGGACGCGATAGCCACGGGAGCGAAGATCATTGCCACGGCCAACCCGGGTTGCATGATGCAGATGGAGCTGGGAGCGAAGCAAGCTGGCGTTGCAATCAAAGTCTGCCATGTGGTTGACCTGCTAGATGAGGCGTACAGAGGTGAAGGAGCCTAGTCGGACGCCTGACGCCGACTGTCATCCTTGCCGCGACCTCGGAACGAGGGGCCACACCAACAACTCCAGTTTGACCAACCGCCCTTGCTTTTGGAGCCGAACAACACGCGACTTATCATGGACGCCCCAATCGCAATGAGGATGATGGGCCAGACACTGAGGTCGAAAAGTGACCCTATACCAATCGCTATTAACACTATTCCCCAAAACAACATCGTCACACCCCCGTCCGGTTCCTGCCCGTTCAGTTCTTGATTGCTTATTATCGCATGAATGGTGAGTCGGCACGCCATGTCGTATCCGGTTTCTCTTCCTACTTACCTCCCTACTGAGCGTGATATGGTATTGGTGGATTTAGAGGCCAATCCCAAAGGGCAGAATCGGCGTAATAGACAATGCACCCTTTTCTGCATCACCGAAAGGAAACAATGACTAGACAGAGCCATACTGGCCATCGATTTATGGCTGCTTCTTTCCTACTGACTGCCGTTCTGGCGCTTGTGGCTGCATGTGGTAGCGACGCCGCGGCTCCACCTACGCCGACAGCCGTACCGGAAGTGGGATCCCTGGGGGGTGGCACTTCTAACACACTGCCAGCAGCCGCGAATATTGACATCCCTACCGGGCCAATCCCAGGTCAGGTGGGTTCTACCGCCCAGGAGATACAGGGTATCAGCGGCTGGATCAACTCTGAGCCGTTCACCATGGAAAGCCTTCGAGGCAAGGTAGTGCTCGTCGATTTCTGGACGTATACCTGCGTCAACTGTATCCGCACCATGCCGTTTCTGAGGGAATGGCAGGAGAAGTACGCCGATGAAGGACTCGTAATCGTAGGAGTACACTCGCCGGAATTCGAGTTTGAGGAAGTGCGTGAGAACGTAGAAGCGGCCGTGAAGGAATTCCAGATCACATGGCCGGTGCTGCAGGACAATGAGATGGAGACGTGGCGGGCTTTCAACAACCAATTCTGGCCAGCCAAGTATTTGATAGACAAAAATGGGGTCATCCAGTACACCCACTTTGGCGAAGGTGCATACGACGAGACGGAGCTTGAGATACGGAAGTGGTTGCGAGATGCGGGCTCCTCAATCGATGGCATCGCAACCAACCCCGATTCAGGCCCCACGTTCAGTGAGCAGGCATCGACCGGCACAATCGAGACGACTCAGACGCGTGAGTTATATGCCGGTTTGGAACGCAACGCCAACTCCCAGGTGCCATACATCATCCAGGCAGAGTTCTATGCAATCCCAATTGGCGGTCCGATTCTCATGGAAGACCCCGGGGACCATGTGAACCACTTCCTCTACTTCCAAGGGATGTGGAGCAACGGCATTGATGCCGCTCAACACGCTAGGGCCACGGAGGACTTGGAAGACTATGCGGCGTTGAAGTACTTTGGTACCAGCGTAAACGTCGTCCTGGGGAGTGAGGGAGAGCCCTACCGAGTGTACCTTGAGATCGACGATGGGCCGATCCCGTTGGCTGACAGGGGAACGGACATCCAAGAAGCCGAGGATGGTAGCACGTTCATTTTTGTTGACCAGGACCGGATGTATCGACTCATCGAGTCGCCTGAATACGGGGGCCACGAGATGAAGCTCAGCTCCAACTCTGACGAGTTTGCTATCTTCGCTTTCACATTCGGCTCCTACACCACAGGGCCGTAGCAAAGGGATCTAGAATCATGAGCAGTAGATTGAAGCGTACCCTCTTCGTACTGGTGATGGCGTTCAGCCAGGTGGCTGCGGCATGCAGTAGTGGCGATGCAGCTACACCGGTGGCTACCAGTCAGCCCATCGTCACAAATGTGCCGGCGCTGGAGTTGAACGGCATCCTTGCCACCAAAGACCTGAGCGTTGGAACCAATAGGATATCGTTCCTGTTGACCAGCCCCAAAGCCCTGGTCACTGTTCCATCAGCCAGCGTGAAATCCGTCTATATGGGCGCTACCGATTCGGTAGCGGAGTCCGTGACTGCAGAGTTCTTCCTGTGGCCTTTCGGGTCTCGGGGGAGCTACGTGACGGAGCTGTCGTTCGATAGACCTGGCGACTGGCGACTGGACGTCGATGTGCTCCAGGACGACGGCTCCATCAGCACAGCACAGATACCGCTAAACATCGGGGAGACCAGCATCACTCCTGGGCTGGGTTCAAAGCCACCTACAACGGTGAACAAGACCAGCCGGGACGTCGCTGAACTGACCTCGTTGACCACTCGTTCGACGCCTGACCCGGATCTGTATCAACTGACCATCGCAGAAGCTCTTGAGACGGAGCAACCAGTGGTAGTTGTGTTTGCCAGCCCGGCGCTGTGCACAAGTCCCACGTGCGGCCCACAGGTCGAGGCAGTTGAGGAGTTGAAGGATCAGTACAAGGGCCGGGCCAACTTCATACACGTAGAGGTCTATGACAACCCCGCTGATATCCAGGGGGACCTTTCACGGGCCAAGTTTGCGCCCATTATTGATACCTGGGGCTTCACCCAGCTGGAAAACTACCGCAATGAGTCCTTTGTATTCATCATCGACCGTGACGGACGGATAACGTCCAAATATGAGGGTTACGCGGCAAAAGAGGATTTGGCAAAGGGTTTGGAGAAGGTACTTTAGCCTTTTTCAGTGCTTCCCTATAGCGGCCTCCCATTCATATTCCTAGCTAGATGACAACCCTCTGCTCCATTTCCGTATCTGTATATCACCCGTTCGGATGATATCCGGGTGAATGTGTGGAGGTATTGTTAAGTGGAACAGTTTACGTCCTCGTGCGGGAGGACTACTATCTTCTCACCAGTATTCACACGTAATTCACATTATAGTGGTTTGGAGCAGGGAGGCCGGGGATGAATCGGATGACAAACGGCAGTAACACAATGCTAAGATTCGGGGCACTTTTGACCCTGGCTATTGGTGTATTGCTCGCGACGAATCTATTGCAGTCCGCCTCAACAGTTCAGGCTGCTCATGCACTTCCCGCACCGCTGTTGTATTCCATTGATGAGAGTAGTGGAACGATTTTTGAGGTTGATCCCGCTACAGGGGCAACAATACATGAGATTCCCTTTACAGGCCCTACTGGCAATTTGGTCATTTGGGAGCGCCAACGGTGCAGCGGGCGTTGATCCACGGATTAGCGCAAACGTTGAATACACAGTGGTGGATGCTCTAGGCAATGTGAAGGCTCACGAGTTCTTCCACAATGCCACCTCCGATCACATCTTGGATGACGCCAATGACGCCATCAGTGATTCCTCGTTCACAGTAGGTTCAGCCACCGTCTTCACAGGAATTGCTATCTGTAGCGACGAGCCGAACGATGGAGCGGCCAATGGGTTTGCTCCCGCAACATGTACGCTGATAACAGCCGTTACAGAGAATAATCCTGTGACAGCGGGTGCAGTGAACCTTGGTGAACAGACATATAACGTTGTCCAGACCTTCACCGCCACTGGTGCTATCACCATCGAAGAGCTCCAGTTGGTGAAGAACCCGGTAGACACCACCGTGCCAGTGGTAGGCAACATCGGTGCTGTCCGAGATGTGGCTGTTACTCTGGCTAACACAGACACCATCCAGATCACCTGGACTGTCACAATCACCTAAGTTCTGGTTACGCTGGTAGTTCGTTAGAAGGATGGGCATAATGAAGACTGAACGTTTTGACTGGCGGATTCTCGTCATCGTTGTGGCGGTGGTTGTAGGGGCATACATCGCTTTCACCATTGTCCGGAACGACGATACCCCCACATTCGGGGAATCTACTGCCCAGAACTGTGAGGAACTTGCAACCCTGGATGCCAATGGTGAACCACGGGTCGGCTCGGCTCGGAGAGTGCTGCGGTCCAGGACAGCCTTCAGATGGTAGTCCGTGACTCTTCAGGCAACATTAAAGCTGAAGGTTGTGTAGAGTAACATCGGCGCTCGATACATTTCTGCGAGCCAGCCTTCTCCACCACAGAAGCTCTTCCTTCCATAGTGCTCCTTTTGATTCAGACTTATTTCGCCATTCCCTTGACACCAAACACACCTGCGCGTAGTGTCGCTATGCCTCGTACGGTAAATGTTGGTTGAGGCTAGCTGACCAGGAAAACGCAGCATGGGGGGATATCGTGGGTAAGTTAGATGGCCAAACAGTCATTGTGACGGGAGCCAGCCGGGGAATAGGCGCGGAGATAGCCAAAGCTTTGGCGGCAGAAGGTGGCAAGATTGTCTGTGTTGCTCGAACGCTTCATCCAGGCAGCCACGATATGGCCAACTACATGAAGGATCAGGGTCGTGCCGGCGAGGTTGGAACGCCCTTCCCCGGCTCTTTGGAAGAGACGGTAGCGGAGATAAAAGAGGTCGGCGGGGAAGCAACGGCCCTGGCTGTGGATATCTCTACAGAAGCCGAATGTGAACGGTTGGTTAATGAAGCACGGAACATTTACGGCCCTATAGGTGTATTGGTGAACAATGCCGCCCTGGCTGTGTTCATGCCAGTTCAGGAGATGCCTCTGTCAAGCTGGGAGCAAACGTTCCAGATTATCGTCCATTCTCCCTTCATGCTCAGCAAGCTTGTGCTACCGGACATGGTGTCCAGGAGGCATGGGGCTATCGTGAACGTCTCCTCCGGCGGAGCCGTGGGACCCGGCCGTGCGCCCTACATGACCAAGCCCATCCTGGCTGGCACTAGTGGCTATGGTGCTGCGAAAGCTGCGTTGGAGCGCTTCACCCAGGGCCTGGCCCAGGAGGTAGCTGATGATGGGGTCGCGGTCACAGCCGTAGGGCCGTCGCTTACCGTTCCAACGTCCGGCGCGGTGTTTCACGGTGGAATGCGATATGTTGGCGATGAGAACGGTGAACAACCAGAGGTGATGGGACAGGCTGTCCTGCTGCTAGTCACGGAGCCTGCTGAGAAAGTGAACGGCAGGGTGACCTATAGCCAGCAAATACTTCAAGAGTATGAGTGGATCACCAATGGCGTCGGCACAGGGATAGACCCTGCGAAGCCAGGCAGTGGCTTCAGCAGGATTTAGTCGTTCATGGTGTCCTGGGATTGTTGGAGTACTATAGGGCCAAGACTGCAGGAATCGCGAGCAAAGAACCATGGCATACATAGACGCGCAGATAGCAGATATCCCAACGGTGGCTGGATTTGTGGCGCGTTGGCTTCAGAACCTGCGCGATTGGTGCCCTAGATGTCAGGGGCTTGGTCGCGAGGTCCCTGAGAATCCGGGAGACAAGCGGGTTGTGTGTGGGCGCTGCGAAGGACTCCTCTGGGTGTCTGTCATCGATGTGGAGCGATTGCTTGAGGCAATCGCTCTGCTAGGGCCTCTTGAGGTTGAGCTGACATATGGACAGCAAGGAGCGCGTACGTGCATCCTGCACATGGACGGAGAGCACACCGGCCAGGACGATTCCACCATTGGCGCAGTCTACCGAGCGGCCGCCAATCTGGTAACGCATTTGTTGGATAAAGGGGTGTTGAAAGACACTCCCTTCGATGAAACGGGCCACTAAGCCCGCACACGCACTTCATATTGTGCTAAGGGCTATTAGGCAACGTATGTCTACCAACAGCTGAACCCTCCAGGAGACAATTACCCCTCAAACGAATGGCCATTTCTATTTATGAAAACTTGGATAGGGAAACTTCATAGGTGCTACAAGGAGTGAAGGACAATGAGTAGGGTGCCGGAAAAGGGTAAAGATCGGGGGGTTGGGGAAAGTGGAACACCAAGAGTTTGGCTACACCTCGCCACCTTTTGGATTCCCTATTTCATCGTTTTTGTGGCGAGT
>JAPYRQ010000024.1 GCA_029936935.1 Dehalococcoidia bacterium
GTAGCTGGTGCCCCAGGCGGGATTCGAACCCGCGACCATCTGCTTAGAAGGCAGCCGCTCTATCCACTGAGCTACTGGGACATGCTTCACGGTATATAAGAATGGTAGTCCTCGCTTGAAATAAGTGTCAAACTCCCCGGTCGTGGTTTGGCACCGTTTCCAATCCCATTCTTTCCATACAAAAAGGAAGCCCCGACTTAAAAGCCGGGGCTTCCTATCGTTTCAGGTTATCTCTCTAGACGGTACGTCTGGAGCGGATGGTGAAGAGCGCTATTCCTCCACCAATCAACGCCACCACAATGATGATGCCGATAATCAAGCCCAGGTTGCCACCATCGTCGTCCTCCGCCGGTTCAATGGTGGCCACTGCCGTTGCTGGTGCCGTCGCTCCTACGAAAAAGGAAGCTGCCCGCATCGTATTGGGTAGTGATATTGACGACGGATGGGCGGATCATCTCAACGATGTCAGCAACAGAAGGGAGCGTTGTCAGGGTACTAGAGGAGGAGATGGATTGGGCTACCGGCTGGACAAGCACCCCTCCGGCAGAGGTCTGGTTCGATGGGGGCAGGATTGGGGTCTCGCTGTTATCGCAGGCAGTAAGTAGGGCTAAAGTCAGCAGCAGGATGAGTCCAACGTAACGTGATTCGGCCCTCATCAGCCACCATCGTTCTCAATCCGCTTGTTGAGACCCATGGTGCAGGAATTGCCTGCACCATGGGTCGAACGTTCTGGAACCTAGTTGTCGCTAGCAGCATCACCGTCAGCTGAGTCGTCAGCGTCAACACGCTCCGGCTCCGCAGCCTCTTCAGGTGCCGCAGCAGCTGTCTCTTCCTCATCCAAAGCCGCCGCGTTCACCGGTGCCGCAACATGGGCTACCATCTGGTCCCCATCCGTCACGATGGTCACACCCTGAGCAACCTCAAGATCTCTGACGTGAATGTTTTTATCAAAAGTATCAATCCCGGAAACATCAACGGACACAATGGCCGGTATTTCCATAGGGACAGCTTCTACAGCCACGGTGTACATCGCCTGAATCATGCTACCGCCGTGTACGCGTACCGCCGGTGATTCGCCAACGAGTTCTACCGGTACGTCCACGCGAGTCTTCTTGGTCATGTCTACCCGCAGGAAGTCCACATGCACGACCTCAATGGTCAATGGATGGAACTGGATCTCTCGCACAAAAGCAAGATGCGTCTCGCTGGAGCCGTCCGGTGCAACTTCAACCGGCCTGTTATATCCAACAACCGACAATGTCTTACGAAGGAGTTGTGTGTCCACCTGGAATACTTGCGATTCTATCCCGGGGCCGTAGAGATGAATGGGCGTGATGCCCTGACGTCGAAGGGTGCTGACCTTCTTTCTCATCACGGTTCGTTCCTGGACAGCTAGCCTGGCTGTTTGGGTGGTCATGGACGTAACTCCTCTGTATTGTGCATCGAATTTGGGGTACAACTATCCTATTGTAGAGGATAATGTGCCTTCTTGAAAGAGTAGGCCCTTGTTTAAGCCTCGCGCGCAGCTACTGCTACTGTTGAAGGGCAAATAGCTGCATGCTATACTAGAGCATCTCGGGAAACGCTACCCGCGTATGCATTATGCGGTGGTAAGTAATGAATGAGACTACCGTTCCAGGAGGGGGATTACAATGACACAATCAGCAGCATTGACACCGGAGCAGGTGCAACGCTACAGCCGGCATATCATCATGGACCAGGTGGGCAGCAAAGGCCAACGGAAGCTCCTTGAGTCCAAGGTACTTATCGTAGGTGCGGGCGGCCTTGGTTCACCAAGCGCTGTATACCTGGCACTGGCCGGAGTGGGCACCATCGGCATCGTCGATTTCGATGTGGTGGACATCTCCAACCTCCAGCGTCAGATCCTCCACCAGCATGACGATATCGGCCGACCCAAGGTCCAGTCCGCCAAAACAACCATCAACGCCTACAACCCTGACACCATCGTCAACATCCATGAAACGCCCCTGACGTCAGAGAACGCCATGGAGATCATTGCCCAGTACGACATCATTGTGAACGGTGTGGACAACTTCCCCACCCGCTACCTGGTGAACGATGCCTCCTACATGCTGAACAAGCCCCTGGTGGACGGCAGCATCCTGATGTTTGATGGTCAAGCAACCGTGTACCTGCCCGGACAGGGCTGCTATCGTTGCTTGTTCCCCACACCGCCACCTCCCGGTGCTGTACCCAACTGCTCTGAAGCCGGAGTGTTGGGCGCTATGACCGGACTGGTTGGCAGCATCCAGGCCACAGAGACATTGAAGCTGCTGCTCGGCATCGGCGAGTCCCTGGTCTCACGTCTTCTCCTGATTGACGCATTGAGCATGGACTTCCGCACGGTGAAGATCCGGCAGAATCCCTCGTGCCCGTTGTGCGGAGCCGAGCCCACCGTTACGGAACTGATCGATTACGATCAGTTCTGCGGCTTTACGCCTGCATCTTCATCGACGCTTTTGGGTTAGCCCCTATGGAGAGCCAAAGCAAAAAGGGGGACACTCAAGCTGCGCGTGCAAGGACCGTCAAAGGCGATATTCTTGGCGCCATTGGCGATACGCCTCTTGTGTACCTGCCAAAGCTAAGCCCCAAGCCTGGCGTGAATATCTACGCCAAGTTGGAAGGGCATAACCCCACGGGCAGCGTCAAAGACCGCATCGCCAAGCACATGATTACTCGTGCTGAAGCAGATGGTACGCTGACGCCGGGGAAGACCGTTCTGGAACCCACCAGCGGCAACACCGGCATCTCCCTGGCTATGGTCTGCAAGATTAAGGGCTACAAGCTCAAAGTGGTCATGCCGGAGAACGTCAGCCCTGAACGTACCCAACTCCTTGAGGCTTACGGGGCAGAGATTCTGTTGAGCGATGGCGCGGGTGGCAGCAACCACGCCATCGTCGTAGCGCAGGAGCTACTCGCCAAGGGTCCGGACACCTACTTCATGCCCTACCAATACGGCAACGAGTCCAATCCCCTTGCCCATTACGAGACCACGGGCGTGGAGATCCTAGAAGCATTGCCCCAGATAGACACGTTTGTAGCGGGCCTTGGTACCGGCGGCACGCTGATGGGTGTTGGCAGAAGGCTGAAGGAACACGACCCCACCATCCAGGTCATCGCCATAGTCCCTTCGCCCGACGATGCCATTCAGGGGCTTCGAAGCCTCGACGATGGGTTCATTCCTCCCATCCTGGACACGGAACTTCTGGATTCACGCATCATGATCGAGGGCAAGGAAGCCTTTGCCACCACACGGTTCCTCCTGGAGAAGGAAGGAATATTCGCCGGGATATCCTCAGGCTCCGTCATCGCCGGGGCGCTTCGCATCGCACACCGGATGGACAAGGGAAACATCGTCTGCCTGCTGGCTGACGGCGGGTGGAAGTATCTGAGTACCAACCTCTGGACTACCGATTACGGAGAGTTGGAGAGCCAGGTCCAGGGCAAGATTTGGTGGTAGCACTCGGTTTATAGTTCGGGTGCCAGCTTTACCCCGCTCGCCTCTGGAAATTTTTCACTGAATGTGGCACTCTACCTGAAACGATTCGTCCGTCTTCTTGATTTATCAGAGATTTCATAATTTCAGGGCATACAATGAATTCATCAGGGAGATACCCAATGACTACGGTAGACCCAAACGCATTTAAGGCAGCAGCCGGGAGCTTTGGCACCGGCGTGACGGTGGTTACCTCAAATCGGGATGGCCAGGTCTACGGGATGACCGTTTCAGCATTTGCCTCCCTTTCAATCGACCCCATGCAGATCATCGTCTCCCTCAGGGGTGGTTCTCTGCTGAATGACATGATTAACGATTCCAAGAACTTCGCCGTAAGCATCCTTCGGCAGGGTCAGCAAGAAGTCGCAGCATATTTCGCATCCTCCGGACGTGAACCATGCGCCGGCGAGTTCCCCGGGCTCCCCTGTAATACAGCAATATCCGGCGCACCGATCATTGGCGGGTCCCTGGCCCACTTCGATTGCACCCTGGCCACAACGTACGATGGCGGCGACCACGTCATCTTCGTAGGCAACGTTGTTGAAGCCGTCGCAGAAGACGGAGAGCCTCTCATGTACTACAAAGGGAGCTACCGCGGCCTCCATGCTCTAGCCTAATTTGGCGTATGCCGGGCGTTAGTCCCCGCCGGAGGCCATATATGCCTGGGGACTGGCCTGCGAGCCAGAGGCCTCTTTAGCCCCCTCGCCACAGCGTATATGCTGGGACTGGCCTGCGGGCCAGATGGACTATAGTCCTCTCGCCGCAGCAACACATACCGGGGGCACACCCCCCGGAACTCCTTGCCAGAGGGGAACCCCTCTGGACTCCCCCTGCCGGAGGCAACATGTCCTTTGATCTCACAGACGCAAAAGGCGCCATGACGGGTCAGCGCTACATCGAAAGCCTCCGGGACGGTCGAGAGGTCTGGCTTGACGGTGAGCGTGTGCACGACGTGACCACACACCCTGCGTTCTCCGGCATGGTGCAGGAGATGGCCCGCATCTACGACCTCCAACACACGGACAAACTCCGCGATGCTATGACCTTTGAGTCGACTGAGACCGGCAACCGCATCAGCTATTCCTACAGCCTGCCCACCACCCGCGAAGAGCTAATAGCCCGGAAGCGCAACTCAGAGATATGGATGCAGGAGAGCTTCGGCCAGCTTGGCCGAACGCCCGATTTCTGTTCCGCCGTGGTTTGCGGGTGGTACGACGTCCGCGACGAGTTGGATAAGCTGGCCCCTCGCCTGGCAGGTAACGCCGTCAACTTTCATCGCTTCTGCGCGGAGAACGATATCGCCCTAACCCACGCCATCGGTGACCCGCAAGTCGATCGCACAAGCGTGACTCAGGGTGAAAACGTGGCTCCGGACAACCCATGGGTCGGCGTCGGCGGCTATTCATTGGAGAACCCTGACGACGACATGGCCACAGCCCTCAAAGTCACCAAGGAGGTCACAGGCGGCATCGTCCTGAAGGGCGCCAAGCAGCTAGCCACCCTGGCTCCGCTTGCCAATGAGTGCCTGGTCTATCTCTCCGCCACCTTCGCCGGACGGTCCCAGAACGAGTACGTGCAGTGGTTCTCCATACCCATGAACACCCCAGGCCTGGTGACGCTGTGTCGGGAGCCGCTATCGCAGAACCCCGGCAGCTACGGCCACCCCTTCTCCCATCGCTTTGATGAGCAGGACGCCATGATGTACTTCAACGATGTCTTTGTGCCCTGGGACCGGGTGATGATGCTCTACAACAGCGATGCAGCAGCTCGACTCCTCGGTCGAGTCAACGTCCTCGCAGGGTACAGCAGCAACATCCGCCTGTACGAGCGCATACGGACATTCGTGGGCGTGGTTACACTGCTTGCCGAGGCCAATGAGATCGATGAGGTGCGGGACGTCCGCGATAAGCTGGGTGAGCTTGTTTCCTATGCAGAGATGGTCCGACTGGCCATTCGAGGCATGGATGCAGATGCAGCCCTGACGCCCGGCGGCGTGATGGTTCCCGGCGATGGGTTTGCTCTCGGCATCTTCGCCGCTCAGATATCCAAACGAGTGTTGGACATCGCGCAGCAGGTCGGCGGGTTGGAACTCCTGTCTCAGCCCAGCGAGAAAGACCTGGCCAACCCGGAGCTTCGCCCGTACCTGGACAAGCTCATCGGCAGCGGTGATACTTCCGCCACGGCGCAACGGGTGCGACTGTTCCGGCTGGCCTATGACCTGTGCATATCCACCTTTGCCACACGCCAGGAGGTCTACGAGTACTGGCACCGCGGCGATGTGACCCGCAACCGCTCCAACCTCTACGGTCGATACGATCGTGGCCAGGTGATGGAGCGCATCAAAAAGCTCATCTCAGAGCCCATGTAGGCGGCGCGCATGTTCCGGGACTGGCCAGAGGCCTCTTTAGTCTCCCCTCTGAACTCCCCGTTGTTGGCAGGTGACCAGACGACTTTAGTCTCCGCCGGAGGCAATATATGCGCCGGGGACTGGCCTGCGGACCAGAGGGGCCGAGCATGTAAATACAGACATGTTTGGTAGCCGCAGGAACGTGGGTGCAGGGCAATGTCCTGCTTTTAGCCTCCTCGCAGCAGCGACATATACTGGTAGCACACATACCTAACATTCAACACTAGGAGAAACCCGTGGAATATCGCAAACTCGGCAACACCGGGCTGGACGTATCCGTCATCGGCCTGGGCACCAACAACTTCGGCCCTCGCCTGGACTTGAAAGAAACCACCGCCGTCCTGGACGCAGCGCTGGAAGAGGGTATCAACTTCCTGGACAGCGCAAACGCATACGGTGGCGGCACGTCCGAGGAGTTCATCGGCACCGTGTTCGCCAAGAACGGTCGCAGGCACGATGTGGTCATCGCCACAAAGGTCGGTCTGGACGTAGGCGGCGCAGCCCCCTCGGCACCACCATCGGGGCCGAACAAACGCGGATCGTCGCGACAGCACATCATGGACGAGGTGGAGAACAGCCTGCGTCGACTGCAGACCGACTACATCGATGTCTTCTACATGCACCAGTGGGACAAGGTTACGCCCATTGAGGAGACGCTGCGCGCCCTCGATGATCTGGTGCATCAGGGCAAGGTGCGCTACATAGGCGCTTCCAACTACACGGCGTGGCAGCTAACCGAGGCACTGTGGGCCAGCAAGGCCAACAATTTCTACAGCTTTGCCTGTGTCCAACCGGAGTACAGCCTGGTGGTCAGGAACGTTGAGCAGGATCTGGTTCCCTTCTGTGAGCGGTATGGCATGGGCCTGATTCCCTACTTCCCCCTGGCCAGCGGACTGCTGACCGGGAAATACAAGCGCGACGAGCCGTTGCCGGAGGGGACGCGCCTGGCAGACGGCCTTCGCTCCGAGTTGTACCGAAAGCGCTATCTGAACGATAAAAACTGGGAGTTGCTGGGCAAGCTCGAGGGTTTTGCGGCGGAGCGAGAGCACGCAGTCACTGACCTGGCCTTTGCGTATCTACTGGCTAGCCCGGTAGTGCCATCCGTCATCGCAGGAGCCACCAAGCCGGAGCAGGTGCACGCCAACGCCAAGTCGGCCGAGTGGCGACTCACCGACGATGATGTAGCCGCCGTTCGGGAGCTGTTCTGACAAGGGCTCTGCCCTTGACCCACATGCCCGGGCCGGGCCGGCTGGGCCGACTATACGGGCTTTAGTCCCCTCGCCACAGCGACACATTCCTAGCAACCACTAAGACGGAGGGCCACATGACTCAGCAAGCACAACCTGAAAAAGTATCCGATAGCAAAAAGGGACTCGTCATCGTCAATACTGGCGACGGCAAAGGGAAGACCACGGCAGCGCTTGGCCTCCTGTTCCGGGCCTGGGGCAGAGACATGGGCGTTCGCATGTTCCAGTTCATCAAGCGGGCCGACTTTCAATCCGGTGAGCACCTTGCAGCCGCCAAGATGGGCATCTCCATCACGGCCCTGGGTGATGGTTGCACATTGAGAGAACGGGACATGACCCTCTCCCAAGAGCTGGCAAAGCAGCAATGGGAGAACTGCAAAGAGGCCATCCTCGCAGGCGATGAAGATGTCATTGTGCTGGACGAGTTCACCTATCCAATCGACCATGGATGGGTGCCGATTGAAGAAGTGATATCATTCCTTGAGCAACGACGCCCGATGCTCCACGTCGTCATCACCGGTCGAGGCGCACCGCAAGCGTTGATTGATTACGCCGACCTAGTCACGGAGATGAACGTAATCAAGCACCACTACCATGAACAGAGCATCAAAGCGCAAGTCGGGATTGAGCTTTAGCGGGATAGAATTTCCATCGATGCAGATCGATTTCCCTGGAATAACACTTACCAAAACAGGCGAAGCACTGACCCTGACTAGCGAACGCCCGATGCTTGTGCTGAGTTCCGCTGTGGTAGGCGGTGGGTTCTCCAAAGCCAGGGCAATTCTGAACATGCACGTGGATAAGGACTACTCACACCCTGACCCCGCTAGTGACCTCATTGCCTTTGCCGAACGCCACGGCATCCCGCGACCGTTCGTGGGCATGATGACAGCAGCCTGGATAGACAGGGCAGGTATCGTCACACACAGGGATTCGTCACTGACAGTTACCGCATTCACAACGGCAAGGGTGCGCACCCTTTCCGCTGCAGGGCTTAGGCAGCCCGCGCCATACACAGCGGGACTATCAACACCGTCTTGCTCATCGACGGCAAGATGACGCGTGCTGCCATGGTGAATGCGGTGATCACCGCCACAGAGGCCAAGGTGGCATTGCTCACCGAGCGGAACATGCGGACAGCCGAAGGGTTTCATGCCACGGGCACGTCGACCGACAGCATTGTCATTGCCTGCACCAATCGCGGTGAACCGATACCCTACGTTGGCCCTGCGACTCGAGTGGGTTTTCTCATCGGCAAGTGCGTCCGAGAGTCGCTGTCGCTGGCCCTTGATTCATAGACTGGCAACGTCGCGCTTATGCCAGCGACTGACCTGAGGGTAAGGGGGCCGAACATACCGGCTTTAGTCTCCGCCGGAGGCAACATATCTTAGGCAATAGACATACCGCCATCCACGTAGAAGGTCTGCCCCGTCACGTACGACGACGCTTCAGATGCCAGATAGACGCCCATTAAGCCCACATCGCGCATTCGGCCGACGCGACCCAACGGAACACGGGCTTTGGATGCCTCGTCACGCTCTTTGAACTGCTCTTCGGTCACCCGTTCTGGGTCTGGGAATCCGCCGGGTGCGATTGTATTCACTCGAACGCCAAAGGGTGCCCACTCAAGGGCCACGGTCTCCGTGAAGCGAGTCAATGCCGCTTTGCCCGCGCCGTACGCCGACAGGTTTGCGCTGGCCCTCTTGGCGGCAAACGATGAGACGTTGATGACGGTCCCACTTCCTCGCTTCACCATATGCGGCCCAAAGACACGGCAACCCTCAAAGGCCTCTGTCAGGTTGATGTTCACAATGTCATGCCACTCCTGAGAGGTCATGCCCTCAAGCTCGCCACCAGGCAGTGCGATGACCGGCTTGCGAATCGAATCGCCGGCAGCATTGACCACGATGTCTATCGAGCCGAACTCGGCGATCACCTGCTTGGCCAGGTACTCCATGTCCTCGCCGTGGGTGGCGTCCACCGTGAGCGCGGCGCTTTTGCGACCCATCGCCTCGATTTCTTTGGCCGTGCCTTCAACGTACTTGTTGGTGAAGCCTGTGACGGCGACGTCCGCCCCTGCGTCTGCCAGTGCCATGGCGATTCCCTTGCCGATGCCCCTGCTTCCGGCGATGACGATTGCGTTCTTACCTTCAAGACTGAACTCAGAAATACTCATTGGTCTCTCCTATGTTGTTGATATTCAAAATGGACGGGCTTTAGTCCCCTCGCCACAGCGACATATTTTAGACACCCTCGTCTTCATCGTCGCCATCGAAGTCGGCGGTGCTGAACACCCCCAGGTCGGTGCCCTGGTGCACGTGAACGATGAACTCCTCTCGACTGACCCCAATGGAGTTCACCAACTCTTCGTCGATCACCTCAACCAGGTCATGGATGCGGTCGCGCGTCAGGCTCTCCTCCACACACAACGTGGCATGCACCACCACTGCGGAGAAATGGATATCGACCCTCCCGATAGGTTGGTCGTCCTCCAGGATGGTGTAGCACTCGGAGGTTTCCGTACGGACTTCGCGCTCAAAGATAAATCCGGCCATTGATGCCTCCTGCGTGGCGCTCACGCCCTTTTACAGACTCTGTTTGAACGCCAATTAATATAGAATGACCGCTTGAAAACCTTCAGGTCATATGGGTCCAGGGCGCTGCCCTGGCTAGGGTCGAGTGTGGCCTAAACCGGTGACCACCCACTTGTAGGAAGTCAGTTCCCGCAGCCCCATTGGCCCTCTGGCGTGGAACTTGTTTGTACTGATTGCCACTTCTGCGCCAAGGCCAAACTCAAATCCATCGTTGAAGCCCGTACTGGCGTTCACAAAGACCGCAGCAGCATCCACTTCACTTCGGAACCGCTCGGCGGCGTTATCGTCAGACGTCATAATGGCCTCGGAATGCCCGGATCCGTACTCCTCGATGTGACCAAGCGCCTCGTCGAAGGAGTCGACTACTTTCACCGAGAGGATGAGGTCAAGGAACTCCTTGCCGAAGTCCTCGGGTGCCGCCACGACGACCTTGGCCGCTTCCTGCGTTGCCAGTAGGGTGATAGCCCGGCTGTCGCATCGCATCTCCACACCGGCTTTGCCCATCTCCGTGGCCAGCGACGACAGGAAGCCCTGCGCTACCTGCGAGTGCACCAGGACGGTGTCCAGCGCGTTGCAGACGGAGGGTCGACGTACCTTGGCGTTGGTCACTACGGCCACTGCCGCTTCCAGGTCGGCGGTGGGGTCAACGTACGTGTGGCAGACACCGATGCCGCCGGTGATGGCAGGCATACTGGCATGCTCGCCCACAAAGTTGACCAACTCAGCGCTGCCTCGAGGCACCAGCAGGTCTATGTACTGGTTCATTCTCAGCATCTGCAGCACCAGCGCCCGGTCCGTGTCATCCACAAACTGCACCGCGTCCTGTGGCCCGCCAGCGGCAGCAATAGCATCACGGATGAGCGATGCCAGGGCTGCGTTGGAGTTGATTGCCTCTTTACCGCCTCGCAAGATGCAGGCGTTGCCCGATTTAAAGCACAAAACGGCGATGTCCACGGTCACGTTCGGTCGACTCTCATAGATGACGCCCACAACTCCCAAAGGGACGCGACGTCGAGCGACGATCAGGCCATCGGGGCGAGTCAGGCTATCCAACTCCTGCCCGATAGGATCCGGCAGTGCCGCGACGACTCGTACCCCATCAGCCATCGCCTTCAAACGGTCGGGGTTTAGAAGCAACCTATCCATCAACGAAGCCGCCAAGCCACCGGCCTTTCCGGCCTCCATGTCCAGGGCGTTGGCAGCAAGAATGTTGCCAGCGTCCGTCTCCAGCGTCTTAGCGATGTTCTCAAGGGCCTGGTTCTTGATGTTAGAGTTCGTCCGAGACAGGACTCGGGAGGCAGCGCGTGCCGCGATTCCTTTACTTTCCAGTTCCGGCGCTATTGCTGTTGCCATTTCATCTTCCTCTTGCTTGGATATCTCCAAGTCCCCTTCAACACGTACGATTCGTATGCAGCGAGATGGGCTCCGCTACTGGCCCCTGGTAGTAGATGCATCCCGATGTGTCGGCGGGAACCACGTCCCCAAAGGCTCACCGGACAGGAGTCTGGTCAGTACATCGGGTTCACGGCCATCAGCAATCACCACCGATGTACCATCTGCGGTAGCCTGTCTTGCCGCGCTTATCTTGGTCACCATGCCGCCACGGGCTCTATCGTCCAACGGGCCACCAACTTCGGCTTCAAGGGCGTCCAGGTCTTCCACCACAGGTATGAGCTGCACGTTCTTGTGGGTGTTTGGGTCGGCGGAATAGAGTCCCGCAACCTCGCCCAGTATCACCAGCAGGTCAGCCTCCACCAGCCTGGCAACCACACCCGACAGGGTATCGTTGTCGCCGATGACCACGCCCTCAAGCTCGTCCACGGCCACCACGTCGTTCTCGTTGATGATGGGCACCACGCGTAGTCGCAGCAGCTCCCGCAGCGTGTTCTGTGTGTTCAGGCGATGCACGTCATCGACGATGTCGCCACGCGTCAGAAGCGCCTGGGCAACGGACACATTGCTCGCCGCAAAAAGCCCCTCGTACACCTGCATCAGCTTGCTTTGGCCTACAGCCGCCAACGCCTGCCTGAGCGTCACATTGTCGGAGGGATCCGCACTACCGTTCAGGGCTTGTCGACCCGCCGCAACGGCGCCTGACGATACGACCAACACTTCGATGCCACGTTGGTGAAGCGCGACAATCTGCGCGACCAGTTTTGCCATGATGTCCAAATCAAGCACATCCACGCCGCCTGTTAGAAGGCCCGTGCCAAGCTTGACCACCACTCGCTGAGCTTCAGCAAGCGGACGTTTGGACTCCGGCCCCGTTGTCATCGCCATTGGTGTGCCCCGTGTGAGAGTTCGTGCTAGCTAGGGAACCATTATACATCAGGGGCTTTAACTCCCATGCTACAATGAGTGCAGGAAAAGGCCAGCGTTTTGTGTGCTGGCCCCTTTTCGCGTGTCTGCAACACGCCTTTAGTCCCCTCGCCGCAGCGATTTATCTCCCGCCGGAGGCAACACGCGCATGGGTCTTTCAGGGATTTTGGACATGGTTCAGGAATCGCCCACCTACCAGGGTGCGCTGGTAACACTGGCCTCCGCGGTCAATGGTGCTGGGCCTCTTCGCGTTACGGTTCCTGACGCCGCACGTACCTACCTCATCGCATGCCTCTGCCGCGATTTGCATCGCACGATGCTGCTTGTGACGGCCAAGCCGGAGGACGCCGACCGTCTGTCCGACAACCTCGCTACCATCTTCAGTAAGGAAGACGGGTCAGAAGCCGGAAGTACGTTTCCCATCCTGCGATTGCCTGAGAGCGAAGCCCTTCCCTACGAACGACTCGCCGAGGATGCGGAGATTTCCCACGGTCGCTTGAACGTCCTCTCAGCCCTCCTCCAACAGAAGGAGTCCTCCCCGTCCGGTAGTAAGAAGCGCTCCGCCCCAGACCAACCGGAACATACGGGTCAAGGGCTAGCCCTTGTGGGGTCTGTGGCTGCGCTGTCCCAGCGGATGCTTCGACCCATTGAGTTCGAAGACGCCACCCATGTTCTGGAAATAGGCCAATCCGTTCAGATAGGGCCGCTGCTGGCCAAGTGGGCCGCCATGGGTTACGTGCTGGAAGCCACCGTTGAAGTCCCCGGCACCACCAGTCGACGGGGTGGGATATTGGACATCTTCCCGCCCAGTGAGAACCAGCCCTTCCGTATTGAGCTTTTCGGCGACACCATAGAGGACATCCGACCCTTTGACCCCTCATCACAGCGCTCATCGCCAACGGTGCAACGTGTCACCATCTCTCCGGCGCTCGATCATCGAGGCACCACGGGGTTGGACGGCGCGCAGATTGCAGACACCGCCGGACTTGAAGCCTTATTGGAGCATCTGGGTGCCGTTCAACAGACCAACGAACCACTGCAACGCATGCAGGAGGACCTGGAACGGCTTCGGAGCGGTGAAGTCATAGAGGAAGCAGGGTTCTATGCCGGTTTCCTCTGCGATGGCAGCGTGACTGACTACCTTCCCGACGACACGGTAATAGTCATGGTGGAGCCGGACAGGGTATCGCAGGAAGCTGTTGAGTTGGAGACCCAGGCGGAGACCCTGCGCGCAGCCAAGATCGCACGCAACGAACTCCCGGAGCATTTTCCTTCCCCCTGGTGGTCCTGGAGCGTGGTTGAAGAGCATATCAGCAACCACTCAGCCAAGCTGCATCTCAACTGGCTCACCTCGTCAAAGAAACGGTCTGAAACTGGCGGAGTGCTGACCGCCGTGCCCGCAACAAGTTTCTGGGGCAAGCTGGACGCCTTCGCCACAGGAGTGGGCCACCGTACCCGAGAGGGTGCACGAGTGGTCATACTCTCCAACCACGCTGAGCGACTTCAAGAAGTGCTGGAAGACTACGGCGTCGGCGCAAAACTCTGGACTGACCTGGATGAAGCTCCGGACGTTGGATCCGTCGCGCTGGTAGCTGCACCACTACCGGAAGGCATGTACATGGACCTCCCCTCCGGCGCGCTGATCGTGTTCACGGACGCCGAAGTCTTTGGTCACGCCAAACGACGACGCTCCATGCGGAAGCACGCGCAACGTCGTGAAGCATTCCTCACGGAGTTGGTACCTGGCACCTACGTCGTCCACGTCGATCACGGCATCGGCCAGTTTACCGGCGTGCGAAAAGTCGCAGGCGACCACGGCGAGCGTGAGTACCTTACGTTAGAGTACGCCGAGGGCGATAAGCTTTTCGTCCCCTCGGAGCACCTCGATAGACTGTCACCCTACCTCGCTCCTGGCGATAGTTCTCCCACCCTTACTCGACTCGGCAGTCAGGAATGGGCTAAGGCCAAGGAGCGTGCGCGCAGTTCGGCCAAGGAGATGGCAGGGGAGCTAGTGGCCCTTTATGCCGCTCGACAGGTCCTGCCTGGTAACGCTTTCTCGCCGGATACCGTCTGGCAAAAAGAGATGGAAGACGCCTTCCCTTTCACGGAGACTCGAGACCAGCTGGAAGCTATTGACGCGGTCAAAGACGCAATGGAGGCGCCGCACCCCATGGATCACCTGATCTGCGGTGACGTGGGCTACGGTAAGACGGAGATCGCCATCCGCGCAGCATTCAAAGCGGTGCAGGACGGGAAGCAAGTCGCGCTGCTCTGCCCCACGACCATACTGGCCCAACAGCACTACGCTACCTTTTCCGATAGGCTTAGCCCGTACCCGGTTCGTATTGAAGTACTCAGTCGTTTCCGCACCCCGCAGGAGCAGCAGGAGACCCTCAAAGCACTGCAAAATGGCACGGTGGACATCCTCATCGGCACGCACCGCATCCTCCAGAAGGATGTGGAGTTCAAAGACCTCGGCCTGGTTGTCGTAGATGACGAGCAGCGGTTCGGTGTCGCGCACAAAGAGCGTTTCAAGCAGCTTCGCCGTGAAGTGGATGTGCTCACCCTGACGGCCACACCTATCCCGCGAACCCTCTCAATGGCGCTGGCGGGTGTCCGCGATATGACCACCGTCCACACGCCGCCGGAAGAACGCCAGCCTGTGCGCACCTTTGTCTCAGAATACGAGGACAGCATCGTGCAGGAAGCCGTCCTGCGAGAGTTGGATAGAGGCGGGCAACTCTTCTTCCTCCACAATCGCATACGTACCATCCATGAGTGGGCCAACCGTATTCAGGAGCTTGTGCCACAGGCCAAGGTCTCCGTAGGCCACGGCCGCATGGATGAGGACGAGCTGGCGGGGGTCATGAACGACTTCATGGACGGCAAAACAGACGTCCTGGTCTCCACCACCATCATCGAGGCTGGCCTGGACTTGCCCAACGCCAACACCATCATCGTGCACCGCCCGGAGCTGCTGGGTCTTGCACAGATGTACCAGCTACGGGGCAGGGTCGGTCGCGGGGGGCGCCACGCCTATGCCTACTTCATGGTGCCACCCGGCACCCGTATGACAGAAGCCGCACAGAAGCGACTCAAGGCCATCGTCGCCTACCAGGAGTTGGGGGCTGGCTTCCGCATCGCCATGAAAGACCTGGAGATACGTGGGGCAGGCAACATCCTTGGGCCAGAGCAGAGCGGGCTGGTCCACGCGGTCGGATTCGATCTGTACACTCGATTGCTTGAAGAAGCCGTAGCTGACCTGAAGGCCCAGGACAACGGCGAGGCCCCGGTTCGTCGAGTCGAGCCGCCTCAGGTAGCTGTGGATCTGCCGCTGGAAGCGTTCATCCCGGAGGATTATATTGAGGACCTGCCGCTGCGATTGGGCGCGTATCAACGATTGGCCCGTGCCGCTGACACAGAAGAGGCTGTCATCATTGGCGAGGAGCTACGTGACCGCTTCGGCCCCGCGCCGGAGGCTGTCGATAACCTGATATACGTGGTACGTGTCAAAGTCCTGGCCGGCGCAGCGGATGTGGAGACGGTCATCCGCGAGGGAAGCAGCATCGCCATCAGGCTTCGCAACGGAGTCGGAGGAGCACGCCCACTGCTACAAAAAGATCTGGGCACCGTGGCGCAGGTAGGCGATTCCCTGGTGCGTCTGCCCCTGAAGGGTCAATGGACAGAGATACTGGTGTGGGTGTTGGAGCGCATGGCGTCCTTCCGGGAAAGAATGCTGGACATGGCAGAAGCTGCCCAGCAGCCCCAGGGCTAAGCCTGTCTGGCAAAGGGCAGCGTAAGCAATCCGCTGGGTGATTCCATAACGAAGTCCGGGTTCGATCGTGCAGCACGGCTGGCTCCATCGGGCACACCCCACGTCGCCAGACAACTCCAACACCCCGCGGCCCTTGCAGCTTCAATGTCCGTTACTGTGTCACCGACCATCAAGGCGTTCTCTGGTTGAACGCCAATCCGCTCCAGAGCCATGAGTATCCCTTCGGGGTGCGGCTTGGTCTCCTGCACATCATCAATGCCGACCACAACCGAGTACATACTTGTAAGCCCAAGCTCCTCTACTTCTACAGCCACTCCCGCCGCAACTCCCTCCATGTGAAAAGATCTGGCTTTTTGTGTAACCAAGCCCTGGGGAATAGATTGACTCTCTAACCGCTGAAGAAGGTCATGAACCCCGGGGTACATCCGCAACAGGCCTTGCGCCTTAGTCCAATACAAGCTCTTGTAGCGCTCGAACAGATCGCTAGGCTTGCCCAGCTTTTCTGACAGGCCAATAAGCGACAGCTCAAAGTTCGTTTCCGGCAGGTGTAGAAGAAAATCCAAGGGATCGACGCCCACGATGTCTGTGTCACCGAATACCCGGCGCAGAGCGTTGACGCGTGCATCCATAGAATCAGCCAACGTATCATCGAAATCCCAGACCACGGCTGACAGCTTTTCCGGATATCTTCCGCCGGTCATGTTCACTACGCCTCCCGCCTCGTGTATCCAATCAGAACCCAAGCCCAGAGTACCATGCCACCATCATTGACACCCCCCGCGGGCCAATGATAATCTAGCCCATAGTGACCACGTAAAATTACTCTAATTGGCGCAAGTCTCAAAGAGGAGAGTCCAAATGATTGAAGTGACAATAGAAGCAGTTGAGAAGCTTAAGTCCATCATGGTAGACGAAGATGCCATGGACGCCGCCCTCCGGGTGGTTGTCGTTCCCGCCGGAGATGGCGTGCAGTACATGCTGACCCTTGAGTCCGAGCAGAATGACGACGATGTCCTGACGGAGATCGATGGCGTTCGCGTGTTGATCGATGCCGATAGCGCTCCCATCATGGAAGGCGCCAAGATTGATTACATTGAAGACCTGATGCGAAGCGGGTTCATCATTGACAACCCCAACATCGCAATGTCAACGGGCGGCTGCGGCTGCGGTGGCAACTGCTCCTGCGGCGGCCACTAACCCCGAAACGCTGTAACGAAAGAAAACCGGCCCTGAGATTCAGGGCCGGTTTTTTTGCCTTCAAGTATTGCCGGATGGAACCCCTAGACATCTACCTCTTCGTCGTCCTCTTCATCAGACAGTGTCCTAGATGACCGCTGCTGCTTCACCTTGACCGGCCCCGGTTCCTCCGACGACTCCTCAGCAACCTCGGCATTGTCCCCCGTGGGAGGAGCCCAGTTGGTGGACCTATCAAAGTCGCCGCCGTCATCCAGGTCAACATCCATATCAGCGATGTACGCTGCGGCACGCCCTTTAGGCGCAGGAAAAGACACGAACCCGGTCATCTTGGATGACTGGTACGTCTCTCTGACCACAACGGCAACACCTTTGTCGGATATTGAAGTCACAGCCGCAACGTACTTGTTCCCACCGGCCAGCAGCTTGATGAGTCTCGCTGCAAGTCTGGGCTCCAGCCGACCAAGCCTTTGGCCATCGCGGGTCTGTACCTCTACCGTTGCACCGTCCACCACAAACTCCACCGTGTCACCACTGGCCACCTGACCAAGGACGGAGGCGTCAGCAAGTCCAAGCAGACTCGTCGTCGTGCTCTTTCCTGACTCCTCAATGAACACCTGGGGGACCAGCTTCGCGGCCTTGCCACCGGATTTCTTGGGCGTAGGTGCGTCCCTCAGGCCAGCCATGCGGTCCAGATTTCTTTTTGCGATGGCATTGGACGGAGCTAACTCAAGGGCGCGCTCCAACGACTTGCGGGCGGCCGAATAGCGGCCGGTCTCAGAAAGCGCTTTGCCCAGCCTGTTCAAGGCCTCAACGTCATCCGGAATGACGTCCAGAAGCTCCTGATTGACCGCGGCAGCCTCGTCCCATCGCCTCTCTGTTGCAAGGGAAATAGCCTGGTTGCTCTTGTCCCGTTTGAGCTTGGTCTTATGTTCTAGTTGGTGGATCTCCATACTTCCTTTAAACCGGCCTTTGGGTGGGGATTCTTAGTTGGGAGCTGCGCCGCGGCAAGACCCTTTTGGCGGCAAGTTGTTAACCTTCTGTTACAGTCTTCCTGCTTTGACCAGATTTCTGTGTTCGATTGCTGTGCACCGGTCCATCACCACGTCCAACCCTGCCTCTTCTGCGAGGGTTGCCGATGCTTCACTAACAATGCCGAGCTGCATCCAAATAGCTTCAGCGCCTACCTGAATCGCCTCGTCTACCACAACAGGCACTTCCTCAGAACGACGGAAGATGTCCACCAGTTCCACAGAATGAGGGATTGCCGCCAGATTAGGGTAGCAACGCTCGCCAAGCACCTCTTCGGCGTTGGGGTTCACCGGCACGATGCGGTAGCCGTTCGCCTGGGTGTTTACCGCGACTCGATGGCTTGGCCGCGAAGGGTTCGGCGATAGGCCGACAATCGCCACGGTCTTGCACTCTCTCAGGATGGCCTCAATGTCCCAGATTGCCGTCACCTACTCATGGATTTCGACTTCTGAGTATCGTTACGGTGGGATGGTTGTCAAGGGGATTTGGTCGATTTGTGGGAGCAGCTTGGGAAACTGCTAGTCCAGCTTGGGCATTCCACCAAATCGGAGGCGCACAAGCCCTCGCAGATCCTCCATGATGGTGGACACCAGCCGCACCCTGCTATCGGGGTCGTCCTCCCAGGTCACAGGCACCTCGTGGATGCGCATCCCACGCCGTTCGGCGATAAGCAGCATCTCGGTGTCCAGGAAAAACGCGTTGTCCTTTACCACAGGGAGGAGCCTCTGTGCCGCCGCCCCGCTGAGGGCTTTGAACCCGCACTGCATGTCCGTGCGACGCGTCCAGAACAGCATTTTGATGAGGGTGATGTAGCCACGGGAGATGATCTCCCGTTTCAACGTGCGTTTGGTGACCTGCGCGCCCTTGGCCAAGCGCGACCCTATCGAAATATCGTACCCATCGTCGAGGATTGCGGAAACCAGCGGTTGGAGCCCTCCCAGGTCCGTAGAGAGGTCCACGTCCATGTAGCAGACCACGTCGGCATCGCTGGCAAGCCACGCAGCTTTCAGGGCACGCCCTCGTCCCTTCTGGTCGAGGCGCAGTACCTGCACGTTGGGGTGGGCTTCCGACAGCGACGTCGCCACAGTAAAGGTGCCGTCAGTTGATGCGTTGTCGGCAATCAGGATGCGCCACGCCCAGGTTACATTGGCCTGCAGGTAGGCAATCAGGGTCTCCACGCTGCCTGGAAGGTCGTCTTCCTCGTTGTACACCGGCAACACGACCTCTACAAGAGTCGTGGCGGGTGTGTATTCGTGTTGAGTGCTCATACAAAGTACAGCAGACCATACTTCAGAGGTTGCTGTCCATACTCTGGGTGGTCTAGCTACTCGCCCTTGTGGGTAGAGGGCTTCGCCCTCTTAGTGGAGGAAGTGTCGGACGCCCGTGCACACCATCGCGATGCCGGCCTTGTTGGCAGCAGCGATGACCTCGTCGTCACGAATGGAGCCACCTGGCTGTACAACCGCCGTGATGCCGCTCTCTGCGGCAAGCTCCACGCCGTCTGCAAAGGGGAAGAACGCGTCGGACGCCAGCACAGTGCCCGCTGCCCGCTCGCCCGCTGCCCTTGATGAGAGGTGGACACTGGTGATGCGGTTGGGCTGGCCCGCCCCCATGCCGATGAGCGCACGGTCCTTGGCCAGGACGATGGTGTTCGACTTAATGTGCTTGGCGGCTTTCCACGCGAAGATCAGGTCAGCCATCTCATCCTTGGTGGGAGCCCGCTCTGTGACCACATTCCAACTTGCGGGGTCCTCCTCCAACACGTCAGGCCCTTGATACAGCAAGCCTCCCGAGACGCGTCGTACTGCCAGCGGTGTTCCTAGCGCCGATCCGCCAGGCGTCGGGGGAACCAGGAGGATGCGGAGGTCACGCTTCTTCTGCAGGGCTTCTAACGCAGCAGGCTCGTAACCTGGAGCGATGATGACCTCGAAAAAGATTTTGCGCAGCGCTTCCACGGCTTCAGCAGTGACCGGTCGGTTGAAGCCCACGATGCCGCCGTACGCCGATACTGGATCACCGGCCAGCGCCTTCCGGAAGGCCTCTGACTGATCGTCGTCGCAGGCCAGTCCGCAGGAGTTGGTGTGCTTGATGATGGAGACGGCTTGCTCCGTGAACTCGTTGGCTGAACGCCAGGCTGCATCCGCGTCCAGGATGTTGTTGTAGGAAAGCTCCTTGCCGTGAAGCTGCTCGGCACCCACCACCCCGCCAGTCCCCGGTGCGTTGGCATACAACGCGGCCTGCTGGTGAGGGTTCTCGCCGTATCGAAGCTGGGCCACACGCCTGACGCCTACGGTCATCTCCTTGGGGAACGGGTCTTCCGGGCCACGCATCCATGCAGCAACGATGCTGTCATAGAAGGAGACGTGAGCGAAGGCAGTAGCCGCCAGCTTGCGACGTTCATCCGACGATGTGCCGCCCTTGGCGAAGCTTTCCGCCACCCACTCGTAGTCGGCCGGGTCAACGACCACTGTGACCGCCGGGTGGTTCTTGGCGGCCGCTCGTAGCATGGTCGGCCCGCCGATATCAATGTTCTCCAGTATCTCTGGGTCGGGCACGCCCTCTCGTGACACAGTTGCTTCAAAGGGGTAGAGGTTCACTACCACCACATCGATGGTGTCCATGCCGTGCTCGGTCAGCTGCGCCATGTGCTCCGGCAGGTCACGACGCGCCAGTACGCCTCCGTGGACCACGGGATGCAGCGTCTTCACCCTGCCATCCAGCATCTCTGGGGAGCCGGTGAGTTCAGACACCTGCATGACGGAAAGCCCCTCCTTGCTGAGGAGTTCATGGGTGCCACCGGTGCTGACCAGGCCGTAGCCTGCCTTATCCAGCGCGCGGGAAAGCTCCACAACGCCGGTTTTGTCATAAACACTGATGAGGGCCTTCATAGCAGTCGCCTTCCCCAGGGCAAGCCCCGGACCCTACCCATGAATTATTTGGTAGGGGAACATCTTGTGGTGAAGCCTTATGGTACACACGCCAGGGGCCGTTGAGAACCGTCGCAGGGCGTCAGATTCTTGCGGTTTTGCAGGATTAGAGCTGAATGAGACGAGGGGACTCTGCTCCTAGGAGATAACCACTTGTGGCCCATCGCCAGCCGGTGCTACTTCGCCCACCACTATCGCTTCAGGGATGTCTGCTCGAACCGATGCAACATCGCCAGGTGCCACAGCAACGATCATCCCGATGCCCATGTTGAACACCCGGTTCATCTCTTCTTCATCCACGTTGCCCTGCCGTTGGATGAGTTGGAAGAGTGGGGGAACCGCCCATGCGCTGCTGTCCAATCGAGCGGCCACACCCTCCGGAAGCATGCGGGGCACGTTGTCGGTGAAGCCGCCGCCGGTGATGTGTGCCATTCCTTTGATGCGATCCAACACCGGAGTAAGTTGCTTCACGTACGACATGTGGGGCACCAGGAGGGCATCGCCAAGGGTCACGCCAAGCTCCGCCGTGTACTTGCCCAACCCGCTGGGATCATCGTCGATGCCGAAGAGTTTGCGGACAAGTGAGTACCCGTTGGTGTGCAGGCCGTTGGATGGCAGGCCTATGAGTACGTCTCCTGCAACGATGCCCGAGCCATCGATGACGGCATCCCGTTCAACCGCGCCGACAACAAACCCAACAAGTTCAACATCCTCGCCAACGTACATTCCCGGCATCTCTGCCGTCTCGCCGCCGATGAGTGCGCAACCCAGCGCCTTGCACGCATTGGCCATGCCGGACACCAGCGATTCCACCTTGTCAGTGGATAGCGTTCCCATGCCCATGTAGTCCAGGAAGAAGAGGGGCTGTGCGCCGCACGTCAGGATATCGTTTGTGGTGTGGTTGACGATGTCGATGCCCACGGTGTCATAGCGACCCATCAGGCTGGCAATGCGGAGTTTGGTTCCCACACCGTCTGTATGAGCGACCAGGACGGGGTCTTTGTACCCGGCTACCTGGTAGAGCGCGCCGAACGCACCAATGTCGCCGAGGACGCCTGGGGTGAAAGTGGATCGGGCCAGTTTGAAGATGCGGTCTTTCGCACTGCCTGCGGCATCACGGTCTACTCCAGCTACCTTGTAGACCTCTTCTGGCACGGGTTTGCTCCTTTACGGCAAATGGAACGAATTAAGTTTAACGAACCTACGGTTGAGTCAACAGAGAGCCTGGGTGAAGGGCGCGCCCTTCATTAACGTTCCAGTGCCATCTTGCCCAGCTCAAGCTGAACCTCAATTGGATACTGGCCGGTGAAACAGGCCGCACAACAACTGTCGCTCTCTTTGCCTATCGCCCTGAAGAGACCCTCAACACTGAGGTACTCCAGGGAGTCAGCTCCAACGAACTCTTGGATCTCCGGCACCGTCTTCTGCGCCGCAATCAACTCCCCCTTGGACGCCATGTCCACTCCGAAGTGGCACGGCGAAACAATGGGAGGGGCGCACACCCGGAGGTGGACTTCCTTGGCTCCCGCGCTTCGGAGCAGACCGACCACATGCGGAGTCGTGGTGCCACGGACGATGCTATCGTCAACGACGATTACACGCTTACCCGCCAGCACCTCCGGCAGGGGGTTAAACTTCAGGCGGACGCCCAGGTCCCTGAGTCGTTGGTCGGGTTGAATGAATGTCCTGCCTACGTAGCGGTTCTTGATAAGCCCTTCCTGGTACGGGATACCCGCGGCCTCTGCGTACCCTACCGCGGCGGGGGTGGCTGAGTCCGGGACGCCCATGACCATGTCTGCGTCTACAGGCGCTTGAAGAGCAAGCTGTCTGCCCATCTCTCGACGTGCTGCATGGACCGATCGCTCGTCGAGGATGCTGTCAGGGCGCGAGAAGTAGATGAACTCAAAAGAGCAGAGCGCCCGTTTGCCTTCGTTGCCATTATGGATGGTTCGCAGACCATCGCCATCGATCTGAATCGCCTCGCCCGGCGCCAACTCCCGAAGGAGCGTGGCCCCTATGTGGTCTAGGGCGCAGGACTCGGACGCCACTACCCAACCACCGTTGTACATCCCCACACACAGTGGACGGACACCAAGGGGATCGCGCATAGCAATCAGCGTATCGTTGGTGATGCAGGCTACAGAGTACGCACCCTGCAATCGCCGCATGCAGTACGCAATCCGCTCTCCCCAGTCCTTGCCCGGAGCGTTCACCAACATCTGTGCGATAACCTCTGAGTCAGTGGATGTCGTGAACCGGCAAGACCACCCGCCTTCCATCTCCACGCGGAGCGGAAGGGCATTGATGACATTGCCGTTGTGGGCTAGAGCAATCCGGCCGTGGAGGCCTTCAACTTCCAGGGGTTGTGCATTATCAAGGTGGGTTGAACCTGTGGTGGAGTAGCGGGTGTGCCCTACGGAGATGTGGCCAGGGAGGCGACTGAGGTCAAACTCATGAAACGCCTGGCTGACCAGTCCCATCTCTGTCCTACAGGAAATAGAGGTCCCGTCCGCTGCCGCAATGCCGGCAGACTCCTGGCCTCTGTGCTGAAGGGAGAATAATCCGAAGAAGGCAGTTCTGGCTGCCGCCTCGCCGGGGGTGAAAACGCCAACAACGCCACAAGCTTCTCGCGGTGGGTTTGCCACACGGCCTCCCTGAATATCAGCTTTGGGATCAGGTGTCTGTCTTAAGTCTACTGGGCCAATGCCCTGAAAGTATAGACCTCAGGTTTCCGCACGGTCAACGGGATTTCATGGTAGTTTCAGGGCAGGAACCCCCAATAGCAGGATGATGGGTTCAACAGGCTCTGTTGGTTGTTTAGAACTCCAACAAGATTCCCCCGGCTTGTAACTGCTACAATAACAGGAAGCTCACTAGGATCTAAGATAACTTTCAAACAAACCTAACAGCGTTACTACTACCTTTATTAGGTAATCTAAGGCTAATCTTTATATAAACTTATGATAGATACTGTTGAGATTGTTGTTCAGGCAGGAAATGGGGGGGATGGCTTCTTAGCGTTCCGTCGGGAGAAGTTCGTTGCCCGCGGTGGCCCTGAAGGGGGGGATGGCGGCAACGGCGGTTCGATATACCTTATCTCTACTTCCGATGAGAATACCCTTCAGCACCTTTCGTATAAACGCAGATATCGTGCTGCGCATGGCACAGGGGGAAAACAATCTAACAAGCATGGCAGGAACGGCGAGGATATAGAGATCCGTGTTCCTGTTGGAACCATTGTCTCCCAGGCTCTTGGAGCTGATGAAGGTGTCCCTCCTATTGATCTTTCCGAAGACGGAATGAAGGTACTTATAGCCCGTGGAGGTTCCGGGGGTAGGGGAAACGCTAGATTCGTAACTTCCACTAACCAGGAACCCCTCCTGCGCGAGGCAGGGGAGCAGGGCGATACCCGCCAGCTAGCCCTTGAGGTCAAAGTACTTGCAGATGTGGGTGTCATCGGTGTGCCTAATGCCGGCAAGTCCAGCTTTCTAGCCCGAGTGACGGCAGCGCGCCCCAAAATAGCCGCCTATCCCTTCACCACCCTGGAGCCTGTTCTTGGTGTTGTGGAAAACCGTGGGGAAACCTTTGTCCTGGCTGATATTCCCGGTTTGATAGAAGGCGCCCACGCTGGAGTCGGTCTCGGCCACGAGTTCCTACGTCACGCAGAACGAACACGCGTGTTCCTCCACATCCTGGACGGGGAGGGGGTAGACCCCATAAAGGATTTCAAGCAGGTCAACGAGGAGTTGCAACTCTATCTGCCTGAGATGGCCAACCGAAGGCAAGTCGTTGTTATCAACAAGATCGACTTGCCAGAGGTCCAGGAACGGTTGCCTGAACTACTAAAGGAGCTTGCCGCCCTCGGCGTAGAGCCCCAAAGCATGTCCGCAGCCACCGGCGATGGCATCCAGGTGGTGCTCGATAAGTTGTTGGCGGGTGTTGATCCTACAGCTGAGAAAAGGAAGCCCAAGAAGGTCATCGCGATTGATGGCGCTCCCCGACGGCTTAAGACCGGATTCATCGCTACGCTTGAAGATGGGACGTTGGATGTGCGATGGGTCACAGCACAGAGGCTGGTTGCCCTGGTAGACCTGGATGACCCGCGAATCGTTGGGCAGCTCTTCAGGGAGTTCATGCGATTGGGTGTCCTGGCGGGATTGGAGGCTAAAGGGGTCAAATACGGGGATCCCATCCAGATCGGCGATTGGCTCTTCCCCTGGGGCGACATGATCGGCCCGGATGAAGAGTAGCCAATACCGGGGGCATTTCATCTTGACTGGCCCCTCGGCCCATCCCTACCATGCACTCTGGAGTTCTGAAACGTAACGTAAGAGGGAGCGCACACGGTGAAGATGGGGATACTCGGCGGCACATTTGACCCCATACACCTGGGACACCTCATCATCGCAGAAGAGGCAATGTCCTCCTTGGGTCTGGACCGCATCATCTTTGTCCCCGCTGGCGATCCCTGGATGAAGGCGGACTCCAAAATTACCCCAAGCCAACACAGACTGGCGATGGTGCTTGCCGCCATCGCGGACAACCCTGCCTTCAAAGTCTCGCCCGTGGAGTTGGAGCGCAACGGCCCTTCGTACACGGTGGAGACTCTGGAAGAGATGCAGGAGGACTACGGCGCGCAGACAGAGTGCTTCTTCATCATCGGCGCAGATGCCCTGAAGGACTTTGCCCGGTGGATTCAGCCGGAGCGCATCCTGGAGCTTTGTACCCTGGCAGTCGTCGGGCGTCCTGCCCAGGAAGCCCTTGACCTCACACCCCTCGAGGCGACACTGCCCGGCATCGGGAAGCGCGTGGTGACGGTAGGTGATGTGGCCATCGGCGTCAGCGCAACGGACATCCGGGAGCGCGTGGCGGAAGGCCGTACCGTACGGTACCTGGTGCCCCCGGCGGTAGCCAGTTACATTCAAGAGCATGGCCTATACAAGGAGAAACGATGACTACGGAGCGGCGAGAACGCATCCTGGCCCGGACCAAGGAGCTTGGAGCACTGACCTACGGCGACTTCACCCTGAGTTCCGGAGAGAAGAGTACCTATTACTTCGATGGCCGGCTGCTGTCCCTGGACCCTGAAGGGGCCAGCCTCCTTGGCCCGGAGTTCCTTCAGGTAGCTATCGATTGCGGCGCTGAGGCTATTGGTGGCCTCACCCTCGGCGCAGACCCCATCGTTGCCGGCGTCGTTCTCACCAGCCAACTCCAGGGCTCCCCGGTAACGGGGTTCCTGGTACGGAAAGAGGCCAAGGGCCACGGGGTCGGTCGGTTGATCGAGGGACCGCTCAAGCCCGGCTCCAAGGTGCTTATCGTTGACGATGCCTGCAGTACTGCAGGGTCCCTGTTCCAGGCGATAGCCGCAGCAGAAGCAGAGGGATGCAAGGTTGTCCACGTAGCTGCCATCATCGATCGACATCAGGGCGGCGATGAAGAGCTAGCCCGACGCGGATACCCCTTCACAGCCTTCTTGGAAGGCACCGCTGACGGCGTCGTCCGAGCGGTTTAACCGCTTTTGTTCCCTGACGGGTGCCTCAGGCACTTTTGGGCTTCGCGGGTGGCGACGGGGACAGATACCACTAATGCCCTTGGAAATGCTTCTTGTACAGGTAAATCAACCCCTGCTGTCGACGTGCCGTCCTCTTGAACTCGGATTCGTTAGTTATGCCACTAACGCCCACCGTACGGAAGTTAATGACCCTAAGGGTCTCGCGAGTTAGGGCGTTTTCCTGAAGCGGTGGCCAGGCACGATAGAGGGCCAGGGCACCTTCGGGCAAAGCTGTAATCTTTGTAATAAAGCCCCAAGAATGAACGAATGGCAACACCACGTTCACCGCAAGGTCCGCCGCTCGACTGGCCCCGATAGATGTTTCGGCGTCTTTGGTAAGGCCAGCTACAGTCAGAGCATTTTTGATGGCGGCGATGTTTTCTGTGGAGACTAAAGCCGAAGACCATTCCACTAATCCTACATCCCACGCCCGGTTCAGCAGTTCTGCCATGCCTGTGATGCGACGTGATGGGTGGTTGTTCGGTCGTACGCGGAAGAGGTGCCATGCGTTTGCTGAGACCACCGGCGAGATGTTACCGGGTTCGGCTTTAGTCTCCATGCAATCGGCCTCTGAGATGTGCAGCCCACTCGCCTGGAGGAGTACCTCGGCGATAGCGCCGCTGCGCTCTTCGGTAGGCACCCCGGTGATAGCACGACCGATAGCCGTCAGCGGTTAAGCCCTGGGCGATTTGAAGGAATGCCTCTCCGTTCCCCCCGTACCCAAGCCCCACCATCAGCCCCTGGTACAGCACTTCGTCTGGCGCCGGTGAGGCGCCGTCCTCAGAGTGGGGGATGGCGAGTGCGACCTTGAAGCTGCGCGATTTCTGAAGGAAGCGTGCGTCTCCAGCCCTATCCAGTAGGCGATCCAGAATAACATTGGGAAGCCCAGCCAGAGGGAGTGGGCGTGTTGTCACGGGGATTTCTGCAGTAAGCAATTGTTCAGCCTGAACCTGTTGCCCTTCCCGGGTGGTAGATGAACGGGACAGCGTCCTGGTGAAGAGGGCTGCGGTGGGGATACGTACGCCGGAAGTAAGCGTAGTTGGTGCTTTCCCCGTTGCTTCAGGGTGGAGTATTACGTGAAGCACTACCCGGTTGTAGTTGCTGTCCTCGTCGTGGCCGTGGGCCTCCCAGCCGCTTTTACGTAGGTGGATCTCCACATCGCCGCGGA
>JAPYRQ010000090.1 GCA_029936935.1 Dehalococcoidia bacterium
GACGGATATACTATGTCACGAGAACACCTATGCTACTAACTATTGATATTGGCAACACAAACATCACGCTGGGCGCCTTCGAAGCGGAGGAGCTGCGTGCTACGTGGCGTCTATCCACGGAATCGCGATGGCAGCCCGACGAGTACAGCGTCTTCCTCCAATCGCTCCTGTCCATGAAAGGTGTTTCCCCTGCGGACATCGATGCAGTCATCATCTGCAGCGTCGTCCCACCTCTGACCGCTGTGTTCGAGGAAGCCTGCAACACAACCTTCCACACGACTCCTATCGTGGTGGGAGCGGGTACCAAGACAGGCGTCCGTGTCCTATACGAGCCTCCGCGCGATGTGGGAGCTGACCGCGTTGTTGACGCTGCTGCCGCCTATCGCCTGTATGGCGGTCCGTTGGTGATTGTCGACTTCGGTACAGCAACGGTTTTTGATGCCGTGACGGCTGAAGGAGACTACCTTGGCGGCGCGCTGTTCCCGGGCATACACATCGCATCGGAGGCGCTGATTCAGCAGACGTCGCAGCTTCGACGAGTCGAGCTTGTCGCACCAAAGTCGGCCATCGGCCGCAACACCGTCGCAGCGCTGCAATCGGGGCTCGTCTTCGGGCATGTAGCGCTGGTTGAGGGCATGATCGCTCGATTTAGAGAAGAGTTAGGGGAAGGCACAAAGGCCATCGCAACGGGCGGCCTCGCCGACCTCGTAGCTACGCAGACAGACGTTTTTCACGCGGTAAACCCGGAGTTGACCCTCATTGGCCTCCGGATGGTGTACGATATGAACAGCACTGGGGACACTTCCGCCTAGGAACATGCCCCACGGCCCTTACCTCCAGAAAGGAAGGGACCATGGCAAATCCCTTAGAAGGCAAGACCGTTTTGCTGGGCGTTACCGGCAGCATCGCGGCATATAAAGCAGCAGACCTGGCTAGTAAGCTCACGCAGGCTGGCGCATTGGTCGATATCATCCTCACTCAGAACGCTACGCAGTTCGTGACGCCCCTCACCTTTCGCAGCCTCACTCACAGACCCGTCATGACCAACCTCTATGATTTGGACTCTGATGAGGCCATTGAGCATGTGGCTTTGGCCCAGCGTGCCGATATCCTTATCGTCGCTCCCGCCACAGCGCACACCATTGCCAAGCTCGCTCTGGGTCTGGCCGACGACGCCCTGACGACGGTTGCTCTAGCGACTGCCGCTCCTCTCCTGGTCGCACCTGCCATGGACGCCCATATGTGGGAGCACCCCACCGTCCAAGAGCACATTGTCACGCTAGCTTCACGGGGTGCACACATCGCTGGCCCCGCGTCAGGACGACTGGCCTCAGGCCTCATCGGTCACGGCCGCATGCTGGAACCAGAGGCGCTGGTAGGCCACATCAAGCGGTACCTTGGCCAGGCCGGAGATCTCAGTGGCCGAAAGATCGTTGTGACCGCAGGGGGCACACAGGAGCCTATAGACCTGGTGCGTGTCGTCACAAATCATTCGACAGGAAAGATGGGTTATGCCATCGCTGAGGCTGCTCGAGATCGTGGTGCAAACGTCACACTTGTCACAGCAACAACACACCTCGTGACGCCAATTGGCGTCACGGTAAACAATGTCACATCGGTGGCGGATATGCGCACTGCTGTGCTTGATTCCTGCGTTGGTGCAGACGCCCTGGTGATGGCCGCGGCAGTCAGTGACTATAGGCCTTCTCAGGTAGCAGAACAGAAGATAAAGAAGAGTGGCGCGGATGACGGCCTGACCCTGGAGATGGTGAAAAATCCTGACTTCTTTATAGAGGTTCCCGCGGGCGTCCTCCGGATTGGTTTTGCCGCTGAGACAGAGAATCTCATCGAGAATGCCCGTGCCAAGGTCGACTCTAAGGGATTGTCACTCATCGTTGCCAATGACGTCACAAAAGAGGGTAGCGGGTTCGGCACCGATACAAACCAGGTCACGTTGATTAACGCAAAAGGGGAGGCGGAAGAACTTCCGCTCCTTTCCAAGTACGAAGTGGGTCACCACATCCTTGATCGGATTGTCGGACTGCTCAAATAACCCAAAGCCCCTCGCGTTTGCTGCTTCTTCCTATCTAACCCACTCCTCACAGGCCCAAAGCGCGGCGTTAGGTCTCTTTTCCCACCGGATATAGGGCAACCGCTTTCCCTTTACCCGTGCCTTCAACGACGTCGTATCTAGGGGATTTGCGTTATGTCTACTTACGTCTTGCCGTGCCATTCACGAGATCTCAACTCCATCCTTAGGTAACCGGTCCAGGACATCGTCCTGGTAGCCGCAGGCATATAGGTGCAGGATACATCCTGCTGCTACAATGAACGCCACAACACCAAACTTGAATGGCGGTACCATGACCTCTCAAAGCACTTCAGACATTCCCTCGGCATACGATCCAGCATCGGTAGAGCAACGGCTGTACCAGCGCTGGCTGGATGCCGGGTACTTCACTCCCAAGATAGATCCCTCCAAGAAACCCTTTGTCGTTATCCAACCACCAGTGAACGTGACCGGCGAGTTACACCTTGGCCATGCCCAACGAGCAACGGTGGAGGACGCCCTAACGCGCTGGCATCGGATGCGCGGTGATCCCACGTTGTGGCTGCCCGGCCTCGACCACGCTGGCATTGCCACTCAGGTAGTGGTTGAACGGGAGTTGGCCACAGAGGGTCTGACCCGCCACGACCTGGGCAGGGAGAAGTTCTTGGAGCGTGTTTGGGAATGGGTCGGGCGCTCGCGAGGGCGCATAGGTGAGCAGCACCGTCGCCTGGGCGTCAGCTGTGATTGGAGTCGAGAGACCTTCACCCTTGACCCTGGCCCTAGCCGCGCAGTGCGCCATACCTTCGTGAACCTCTACAAGAAGGGGCTCATCTATCGCGGGGAGCGCATCATCAACTGGTGCCCGCGATGTTCAACTGCCCTTTCTGACCTTGAAGTGGAGCACCAGGAAACCACCGGAAGCCTCTACTACATCAAGTATCCCCTGGCGAGCGGCGATGGACACCTGACCGTAGCCACCACGCGACCTGAAACCCTTCTGGGAGATACAGGTGTGGCAGTGAATGCAGACGACCCTCGATACTCGGCGCTTCTGGGCCAGGAGGTTACGCTCCCCATACTCGGACGCCGCATTCCCATCGTCGGCGATGACGCTGTGGAGATGGAGTTCGGCACGGGCGCGCTCAAGGTGACGCCCGGACACGATCCTGTCGACTTTGAACTCGGCGAACGGCATGGGCTGCCCATCATCACGGTCCTGAACCTTGATGGCACCATGAACGCCGAGGCAGGCCCCTACGAAGGCATGGACCGGTTCAAGGCACGCGAGCAAATCGTCGCCGACCTGGAGTCTCAGGAATTGTTAGAGAAGGTTGAGGACCTGCAGCACTCCATCGGTCATTGCCAGCGATGCACGCAGATTGTAGAGCCCCTGGTGAGCATGCAATGGTTCGTGCAGATACAACCGTTGGCCAAGCCTGCACTGGAAGTGGTGCGCAACGGTACGGTACGCATTCTCCCGGAGCGGTTCTCACGTATCTACGAGAATTGGATGGAGAACCTGCGCGATTGGTGCATCAGTCGCCAACTCTGGTGGGGGCATCGCATTCCGGTCTGGTACTGCAACGCCTGTGATACCGAGATTGTGGAGCTTGAAGACCCTACAGCATGCCCATCCTGTAGCTCAACAGACCTGCGCCAGGACGAGGACATGCTAGACACCTGGTTCAGCTCAGCTCTCTGGCCCCACTCCACCCTTGGATGGCCGGACGAGACAGAGGATCTGAAGTACTTCTATCCCACCAGTGTCATGGAAACGGGCCATGACATCCTCTTCTTCTGGATTGCCCGCATGCTCATGATGGGAATTGAGAACACTGGCCAAGTCCCCTTCCATACGGTGTTCCTGAGTGGCCTCATCAGAGACGTAGAAGGCGCCAAGATGAGCAAGACCAAGGGGAACGTGCTCGACCCGATTGAAGCCATCGACACCTACGGCTGCGATGCACTTCGCTTCGCCCTTACCGCTGGCAATGCTCCTGGCAATGACGCTCGTCTTGGCTCGACGAAGCTGGAAGCAGCGCGGAACTTTGCCAACAAGATGTGGAATGCATCACGTTATGTAATGTTGATGATGGAGGATTCCTCTGACCTCGCAGGTTGGAGCAACCCGAAGGTCGAGCACCTTGAGGATAGGTGGATCAGCAGTCGCCTGAACCGCCTCGTCGCGAGGGTGACCCGCCAGCTCGAAGAGTATCAGCTAGGCGATGCCGAGCAGGCCATCTACGAGTTCCTGTGGGACGAATACTGCGATTGGTACATTGAAGCGGCCAAGGTGCGGTTGCGTTCGGGAGTCGGCCCGTCTCCCATGCCTATGTTGGTGCACGTGTTGGAGACCACCCTGCGCCTGCTCCACCCCTTCATGCCCTTTGTAACCGAGGAGATATGGACGAACCTGGTCTCACGACTACCAAAGGAGATAGAGGTGGCTGAGTCCATCATGACCTCACCGTATCCAGAAAGCGACTCATCAGCACTAGACGACGAAGCAGAGGAGTCCATCGGCAGCGTCCGAGAGGCCATCCGCCTCATACGGAACGCCCGTGCGGAGTTCCACATCACGCCCAACAAGAACCTGGAGCTTCTGATAGCCCCGGGGGCGTTGGCTGACGTGTTGGAAACGGAGACCCCGC
Organism: Dehalococcoidia bacterium; assembly: GCA_029936935.1. Classification (GTDB taxonomy): domain Bacteria; phylum Chloroflexota; class Dehalococcoidia; order Lucifugimonadales; family UBA1127; genus UBA1127. Next base: position 4,702 of record JAPYRQ010000090.1, read on the forward strand.
TTATCAAAGCCCTGGCCAAGGTTGACCCGCTACGCCTGCTCGATAGCAGGGCAGACCTACCGACGAGTGGCGCGGTCACGGTGGTTGTAGAC
>JAPYRQ010000091.1 GCA_029936935.1 Dehalococcoidia bacterium
GTACCTAAGTCACCTTACCATATTGCCCGTGTGTCGCTGCGGCGAGGGGACTAAAGAGGCCTCTGGCCCGCAGGCCAGTCCCCGGTATACGCCATGTGCCATAATGGGTCGCACAAATGACATCGAGGAGATGGACATGGCTAAGAACTACGATTACAACGCAGAAGTCATCACGGACTTCCGAGCCAGCAAGGGCAAGCCGGGCGGCAGGTTTGAGGGCAGGCCGATACTGATACTTACGACTATCGGAGCGAAGTCGGGGCAACAGCGAACGAACCCGCTGATGTACCTGGAGGACGGCGACCGCTGTGTGGTGTTTGCGTCCAAAGGCGGCGGGCCTACCAACCCGGACTGGTACCACAACATTGTGGCGAACCCATCGGTGACGCTAGAGGTGGGCGACGAGTCGTTTACGGCGCAGGCTACGCTTGCTACGGGCGATGAACGTGACGCGCTGTTCGCCAGGCAGGTATCGCTGCAGCCGGTGTTCGGTGAGTATGAGCAAAGTGCACCGAGGACGATCCCGGTGGTGATCTTCACCAGAGCTTAGCTCTGGACTCAAGTGCCTGCGGTTACCTAAGGGGGGCAGTGGGTTTGGGGTGGGGTCGCTACGGCGAGGAGACTAAAGAGGCCTCTGGCCCACAGGCCAGGCTCAGGTATATGGGCTAGTCGGCGGGTTCTGCTTCGGTCATGAAGAAGTTGAAATCGCCGTCTTGGGTAACGACGTCCAAGATCATGTCACCGAAGTCGCGGTTCATCTCAGGGTCGACCAGCAACACAGGTTCGCCTTCCCACTTGTAGACCATATCCATCATGTCAGGGAAATCAAGCTCGAAGGCAACGTCGTCCTCATCCCAGATCACTCGCATAACCTGGTCTTCGGGGTGCCCCTCGTCTTTGCGTCCATGCAAGAGTGCGGCCAAGGCTTCGTTAGTTACTTTGAAGAGCATGATTTTATTATACATTACATATCGCTGAGGCGAGGGGGAGCGTCGCCCCTTTTGCTTTCCCTGTAGTGGTTTGAGGATGTGTGGCGTTAGGTTCTTCGACATCCGCTAGGGAATTCGAATCAAGAGCATCGCCCATGTTAGGTAGCCGCAGGAACATGGGTGGAGGGCTTAGCCCTCCCTAGCGCATGTTGCGAAGTCGGGGGTTGAGGACGGGTTCGACAGCCAGCGCGATGAGCACGAAGGCCATTGCCGTCAGCACGATGAGCAACCCCGGCGGCAACACCCACCACCAGTAGCCAACATAGACTGCGCCTGTGCGGAAGCCCTGCTCCAATATCTGCCCCCACGTGGGTATCGATGGGTCGCCAAGGCCCAGGAAGCTCAAGCCAGCCTCCGCCAGGATGGCCGCCGGGGTGAAGAAGATCATTTGGGCAAAGACGAAGGGCGCTGTTTGGGGAAAGATGTGCCTAATCATGATGCGCGTCTTGGATGCACCCAGCGCCTGCGTTGCTTCTACAAGCTGGCCCGAACGTAGCTGAAGCACCATGCTGCGAATGAGGATGGTCAGGCTGGGCCAACTGAAAGCGACAAGCATAAGGATAATAAGGAAGAGGTTGGAGCCCAGGACGATCACCATGAAAATCAGGATGGGCAGCAGTGGCACGTTGGCCACCACGTCCGTGAGTCGCTGGATGGCGGTGTCCACCCAGCCTCCCATGTAGCCGCTGACGATACCCAGCGTTGTTCCGATGGTTGTGGTCAGGGTGGATGCGAGCAGGCCGATGAACAGCGCCACGGGGAACCCGAAGAGCAACCCCACGGCCAGATCCCGCCCCTGGGAGTCTGTACCCATGCCGCCGAAGACATCGCCGCCCACCACGGTCTTGACGCTCCCCAGTCTGTCCTCAGTGCTGGAAAACGTTGCTTCAATGACAAACTCGTAGTCACCGCGTAGGGACTCGAAGGCTGCGTCATCGCCCGGGATCGGAACGCCGAACGCCGCCTGATCGCCCAGGCCACGTAGGTCACGCTCATCGAAGTCCGTGCCGAACTGCTCGTTGTGGAAGTCAGCAAGGGCCGCCCGCACCGTCTGATTGGCGCTGAGTAGTAAGCGAAACGGCGTCTGCTTGTAACGAATTATCGGCGCGGACTCACCGTCGCGAGCACCTGACGGTACGTGTTGAAGCAGCCGCACTGTTTTGCCGTCGGGTCGAACAAGCGATAACGTAATCAACGGTGGCCGACCCTCGAACTCAACGTCGTTGAGTGTGAACGAGATGAACGTGGGGAACTCATCGGAGTTGTGAGAAAACGACAAACGATAGGTCTCCGCCTTCACTCGCCCCACCGTGCGGAGGTCGTCAGGCGTGTCAGAGTCCAACACCTTGTGAGAGACACGGTCAGTGCCGGGGAACAGGTTCACCCAGACCGGGGGCACCGCCTTTGGGTTGTCGGCCCACACCGCGGGGTTGCTCCACTCCTTGGCGCCGAAGTCCAGCGGGTAGGTTGCGAGCACCCATATCGATATGCCTACGAGGAAGGCCAGCAGGATGAGGCCAGCTTTACCGGTGTAGCTGCTGATGAGGACACTGAAGGCATCGCTGAGTTTGATGTTCATGCGTATCTCTTAGCCGAGGGCTCGTCCCTCGGTCTCCCTGCCAGAGGGACGAGCCCTCTGGACTCCCAAAACGCTGGGGCACATCCCCCGGATCCTCTCGCCAGGAGGGCAAGCCCTCTGGACTCCCAGGAACGCTGGAATACCAATAAAGTTCTCATGCGTACCTCACTCGAGGGTCGAGGAGGAGGTAGAGGACTTCCAGCACGAACCTGGCGACGACGTACATCAGTGTGAAGATGAAGGTCAACGCAACGATGAGGCCTTCATCGGGTGCACCGGCCACAGCCTCGAAGTAGAGTCGACCCATGCCGTTCCAGTTGAACACTGTCTCGACCAGGATGGACCCACCGAGAGAACCCACGAGGCTTAGGATGAGGCCGGTGACGATGGGGGGCGCTGCTACTCGCAGGATGTGCTGTCGCATGACTTTGCCCTCTGGCAACCCTTTGGCGCGAGCGACCAAAACATGGTCTTCCTGGGCCACGTTCAGGGTCATGGTTCGTACGGAATACAGATAGGGACCGACGCTCACCAACACCAGGGTGATGATGGGCAGCAGCGCGTGTTTCAGCAGGTCAAAGAACCTTGCAAAGCCTCCTTCCGGTGGAGGGGTGCTGTACATGCCGCCGCTGGGCAATATGTTGAATGTGAAGGACAGTAGGAGGATGAGGAGAATGCCCGTCCACCATGCAGGTAGGGCAAATGAAACCGCTGCCCCGAAGGATACCGTGCGGTCGAGCTTGCTGCCGACTCGGGTGGCCATCTTCACACCTACAGCCATGCCGATGACCGCGGTGATGACCAGGCTGGATGTGAGCAGCAGGGCGGTGTTAGGAAGTCGCTCCAATACAATGTCGGACACCTTGCGGCTGCCTTTAGAGCTTCGAAGTGTTCGGGCATCGCCAAGGTCGAGGGTGATGACTCTGAAGACCGTGTCCGGCATGCGCTGCCACCACGCTTCGTTGAGGCCGTAGAAATCGATCAACTCTGTCCGACGGACTTCCAATGCTGCCTCAAGGGCCTCGGGGTTGCGACTCTGGGTTGCCTGGGATGTACGAAGGCCGCGAATCTCCTCGTTGATGACGGCGGTGAGAATGCGGTCGGAGAATCCAGATGCGCCCAGGGTGACTACCAGCAGCACCAGCACTGTGAGCAGAACGCCCAGCAGCGTAGCAGCGCGGAGTCCGAGGGTGCGCACGAGAGCCAAGGTCACCTCTTTATACCAATGGGTATCCCTGAAAAGACGAACCGCCTTCCCCTAGTATAGCGAAGGCAGGGCGAGGCCCTGCACCCACATGACCTGACGGTGGTCATGTGGGTGCAGATGCATCTAAAGTCTCATGGGTAGGTCCCCATAGACCTGAGTGAGTTCAGGGTTCCTAAGATGCGTGTCGAGCCGATACCACCTGTTAGCCCTGACGTCGCCTGCGGAACATGAGGCCCAACAACGCAAGCCCTGCCAACGGGTATGCCAGCTCAATGTTGCTTCCGCGGCCGCATCCACCGCCGTCTTCGTCATGGTCTTCTTCTTGCTGCGGCGCAGACGTGGGTTGTACCTGGGGCACGGCTGTTGCTACTACTACCGCAATCGGGCCATCGATAGTGGCTTCAAGGTCGACGCGACGCTGGGTCATGGTGGAGACGGCATCGCTGAAACCGCCAAGGAAGAGCTGGTACAACCCCGGCTGCAGTTGATCGCCTACGGACTGATCGAGTTTGATCCTGAACCCGCCGGAACCTGTTCCACCGGACTCGGCCAGGCCCTGGGCCAGGACTTTGTTTTCCGCAGGATCGAACAACGTGTATTGCAGTCCAAGGGAGCCAGGGCCTTCAAGTGTGATGGAAAGTTCGTTTTCCGTCCCTATCTGCAGCGGCTGTGACGGTGTTTCTGCCAACCGAACCAACTCGGCGGAACCGAAGTCCCAATCTCCGGCGGAGAAGGGGTAGTCAGGATGGCGGTTGGCCGTCAACTCAGCGAACTGGGCTGGCGGGTCGTACCGTGTCAGCTTGAACGGACCGTTGCTGATGACCATGAGGCCGGTATCGCTGAACCAGTCGATGACCGCCTGATAGCGATCGGTCGCTTCGCTCAGCGTCGTCAGCGACTCGCCATCGACCTCGAAAACACTTTCGGGGACGGTGTCATTCTTCAGGAAATCGAGGAGTGTGGTGCGAACAAGACGCGAATCGCGATCCATCACCAGGCTGATCCAGGGC